>JABUSI010000005.1 GCA_021442745.1 Erysipelotrichaceae bacterium
CCTGATTGACTTTCATACCTTCCAGTTCGGCAATCGTTTTGATATTATCCGGTGAATGCGGACAGGCAGCCAGCGGCTGCAATGACGCCAGATCAATCTCTATCGTTTCATCGTATACGGCATTGTCGTCCGCACACAACGGTACAAAATCTTCTTTTCTTCCTTGTTTTGTCAGAAACTCCAGCGTTCTATCATCGGAAGGAAAAATGCTCGTAGTTGCGCCTAATTCCGCTCCCATATTGGTAATGGTGGAACGTTCCGGAACACTCAGTGTCTTCACACCGTCTCCGGTATACTCCATCACTTTTCCGACGCCGCCTTTTACGCTCAGAATCTGCAGCACCTTCAGAATGATATCTTTCGCGCTGCATCCGTGTGGCAGCCGGTTTGTCAGCTTCACATTCACAATCTTCGGCATAATCAGCGAAAACGGTCTTCCGGCCATTGCACAAGCCACGTCCAGTCCGCCGCTTCCGATTGCCAGAGCCCCCATACCGCCTGCGGTAGGTGTGTGCGAATCAGAACCCAGCAACGTTTTGCCCGGTTTGGCAAACCTCTCCAGATGAACCTGATGGCAGATACCGTTTCCGGCTTTGCTGTAGATAACACCGTACCGATTCGCAACGGTCTGCAAATACCGGTGATCGTCCGCATTTTCAAACCCGGACTGCAATGTATTGTGGTCTGTGTAACTGACCGATACTTCTGTTTTTACTTTATCGATTCCCATGGCTTCCAGCTGCAGATATGCCATTGTGCCGGTCGCGTCCTGGGTTAACGTCTGGTCGATTTTCAGTTGAATCGGACTTCCGGCAACCATTGTTCCGTTTACCAGATGCGCACCGATTATTTTCTCCGTCAATGTATTCATGGAAATACCTCCGTACATTCGCTTTATTATAGCATTCTCTACTGTTTTTTTTACAGGAAATACAGTAAAATGGTGAGAATGAGGTGAAAAAATGAATTCTGATATCTTTACGATTTTTCAAAACTCCATCAGAGAAAACGAAATCCCGAATGAACTGTATTCCGAATACGGTGTCAAGAAAGGATTACGGAACGAAGACGGTACCGGCGTGTTAATCGGCCTGACCCGTATTGCCGATGTTGTCGGATATAAAATGGAAAACGGGAAGAAAGTCGACGACTACGGAGAACTGTATTATCGCGGCATTCCGGTAACTCAGATTATCAATAACCAGCCTGCCGATCAGGTAAACGGATTTGAAGAAGTCTGTTTTCTGATTCTGTTCGGTCACTTACCGACCAAAAAGGAACTGAAAACGTTCCAGAAGCATCTGCAGGACCACTACAATCTGCCGGAAGGATTTCTGGCAGCCAACATTCTGCGTAATCCGAGTATGAATATCATGAATAAGATACAGCGCGCACTTCTGATGTTGTATGAAACGGATCTGAATGCCGACGACCCTTCCGTGGAAAATACGTTCCGTCAGGGACTGGCAATCATTGCCAAAATGCCGGCTATTATGTGTTATGCCTACCAGGCAAAACATCATATACTGGATAACGGCAGTCTGATTATCCATCAGGTGAACACCCGCGGTTCCATTGCCGAAAACATTCTGGGTCTGCTCAGAGCGGATCAGTCCTACACACATGAGGAAGCAAAGCTTCTGGACTTGTGTCTGATATTGCATGCCGACCATGGTGCCGGTAACAACTCCACGTTCGCCAACATTGTCGTATCATCCACCGGAACGGATATCTATTCCAGTTTTGCGGCAAGTGTCGGCTCCTTGAAAGGTCCTCGCCACGGTGGTGCCAACAGTGCTGCCAAGCATATGATGGACGCGGTCATTGCCGAAATCGGTTACAGCGAAGACACCGAACAGATTGAAAGAATCATCAACCGGATTCTTGATAAGGATTTCAATGACAATTCCGGATTGATTTACGGACTGGGTCATGCGGTATATACCTTATCCGACCCGCGTAGTGAAATTCTGAAACAGAAAGCATATGAAGTAGCCGCCCAGAGCAACAACCTGGAAGTCTTTGAATTCTACAAACGATTCGAACAGATTGCCAAACAGTGCATTTACAAACGCAAAGGCATTCGCGTCAGCAGTAACCTGGACTTCTACAGCGGTCTGATTTATACCATGTTAGGTATCCCGGAAGATTTGTTTACTCCGATGTTTGTCTGTGCAAGAACCGTCGGATGGCTGGCACACAACATCGAAAACAAGCTATACTGCAACCGGATTGTCCGCCCTGCCGGTAAATACGTCGGTGAATCCAACGAATATACTCCGATAGAAAAGAGATAGTTTATGAGAACCATTACATTATTTGAAGGTGACGGCATCGGGCCGGAAATCACGAAGGAAGTCGTCCGTATTCTGAATGCTTTACAGCTTCCGTTACAATTTGAACCGTATGAAATCGGTCAGACGGCATACGACCATACCGGTGAGCTGATACCGCAGGATGCGATAGACAGCATTAAACGCAACAAAGTTGCCTTAAAAGCCCCGGTAACCACACCGATCGGCAAAGGCTTCCGTTCCGTTAACGTCGGTTTGCGGTTAGCTTTTGATTTATATGCCAACATTCGTCCGGCAAAATCCTTACCGTCCGTTATTACCCGCTATGATGACGTCGATCTGGTAGTCTTTAGGGAAAATACCGAAGATCTGTACATCGGCATCGAAGAAGTCATCGATGAAAACACCGTCCATGCGATTAAGAAAATTACCCGTAAAGCTTCCGAACGGATTATCCGGGCAGCTTTTGATTACGCCGTTACAAACAATCGTAAGAAAGTCACCTGCGTACACAAAGCCAATATCCTGAAGAAATCCGACGGCTTGTTTCTGCAGATTTTCAACGAAATCAAAAACGAATACCCGGACATCATTTCCAACGATCTGATTGTCGACAATACCTGCATGCAGTTAGTCATGAATCCGAAACAATTCGACGTCATGGTTATGCCGAATCTGTACGGAGACATTCTTTCCGACCTTACCAGCGGTTTAATCGGCGGACTGGGATTGTTACCAAGTGCCAACAAAAACGACGAATACGCCATCTTTGAAGCCGTACACGGGTCTGCTCCGGACATCGCCGGCAAGAACATTGCCAACCCTACCGCTTTATTGTTAAGTGCCTGCATGATGTTAGACCATCTGGGATACATGGAAGAAGCAGACAGAATACGTAAGGCAATCAATAAGGTACTGACTTCAACAGCCATCCGGACAAAGGACTTAGGCGGTACCGCTACGACAACCGAATATACGGATGCCATTATCGCAAATCTTTAAAAAAAACGACTTTCAAAGTCGTTTTCTTTTACAGTTTCAGTTTTCCGCAGTTGACAAACCGTGTAGTTCCCAATGAAAACCGTTTGTCATTTGTGTCTGACGGTAATTCCATTACTTCCATTGTCCAGTCCCTGATATTCACAAGCAGTTTCAGCTGGTCTTTTTTCACCAGATAGTACGGCGACAAATCACTCACATCCTTGATCAGCCAGTAACTTCCTGCCGTAAACACATTCAGTACACCTTCCAGTCCGTTTATTTTTTTCGTTGGCGACAACACAAATACTTCCCATGGTGCCGGATAGTATTCTTTCAGAATCATCGAATACGAACTCAGTTTGTCCGGATACTTCTTTGCATCCAGTTGTTTGCGCATCGAAAGACTCGGCAGATGGTTTTCATCTTTCAGTAAATAATCCACTGTAATACCGAATACTTTTGATAATTCCATCAGATTTCCGACATCCGGCATTCCGGTATCGGTTTCCCATTTGGTAATGGCTTGCCGGGAAACGTTCATGATTTCCGCCAGTTGTTCCTGTGATAATCCGAATCGTTTCCGGATTTCTTTTAATTTTTGTCCAAGTGTCATAAGACATCCCTCCTGTTTCTGACGACATCGTATCGGATTACACGTATATTTTACAGCATCTTTTCTTTCCATTCCTGCTACGTTTCGTAGCATGTGCAAAAAAACCGGCATTTCTGTCGGTTTTCGCATTATTTAATGACAGCAGTGTCCGCCGCAATCGTGACCTTCTTCGTGGTCGTGATGGTCGCAGACTTTTGTACAGTCATCCTGAATGTTTCCGGCAACGTATTGTCTGGCAACGACATCAACATCACCTTCAATACCGCGTACAATCTGAATACCGGCTTGTGTCAGTGCATTGACGGCACCTTGTCCGATACCACCGCAGATTACCACGTTGACACCGTCCTTTGCCAGTACATCTGCCAAAGCGCCGTGTCCTTGCCCGTTTGCGTTCAGTTCATGTACGTCGGTAATCACACCGTCTTCCACGTCATATACCACAAAGGTCCTGGTCTTTCCGAAATGCTGGAATACTTTTCCGTCTTCCACGCAGACCGCAACGCGTAAATCCCCGATCATCGGTTCCGTTCCGATCATATCCACAACGGCTTTGGTTGCCACCGGTAAATCCATTGCCACAAATTCCAGCGTGCCGGTATCGCAAGCTTTCGCCACTTCCGGACGAATCGGCAAACGGTCTAAAATCGTCAGACCGTACTTTCCGGCAGTTTCTTCCAGATGGCTTTCTCCGAATACGGAGATATGTTTACCGCAATCCGGACATTCCAGATAACTCATGTTTTCCACAACACCCAATACCGGAATGTTCATTTCCTTGGCCATATTGACTGCCTTGGCAACAATCATGGATACCAGATCCTGCGGGCTTGTCACAATCACAATACCGTCAACCGGTAAAGACTGGAACACCGTAAGTGGTACGTCACCCGTTCCCGGAGGCATATCCACAAACAGCACGTCAATGTTTTCCCACAATACGTCGGTATAGAATTGTTTTACGATACCTGCTACAACCGGACCTCTCCAGATGACCGGACGGTCTTCCGCTTCCAGCATCATATTGATAGACATAACGTCAATACCGGACATGGATTGGTTCGGATAAATCATACCGTCCTGTCCTACTGCCGGTTGTGAGCATCCGAAAATTCTCGCAATACTCGGTCCGGTAATATCCGCATCCAGAATACCGACACGGTAGCCCGCTCTGCGTACGTTAATCGCCAGCAAAGAAGATACCAGAGACTTTCCTACGCCACCCTTTCCGGATACGACACCGATGATTTTTTTAATATTACTCGCAGAATTTGTCCGCTCTTTCTGAATTCCCTGACGGGATGCACAATCCTGTGAACAGCTTCCGCAATCATGACTGCATACTTCACTCATAGTTATACGCTCCTTTTTCCAAACGTTATCATTATAAATCACCACGTAAAATACCTCAACCCGTTTACCCGTTTTCTTGTATAATGTATATAGTACGGAGGATGATTTATGAAAACATGTTGTATTATTACGAACGGCTTTGAAGAAATCGAAGCCATCGGAACCATTGCGTTAATGAAACGAAACGGGTTGGAAGTTGACCTGTATTCCTTAAACGGAGAAGAAGTTCTGCACGGCAAGCACAGTATTCCGGCCTGTGAACTGAAACCGTTATCCGCATTCTGTTTTGACGATTACGGATGTCTTCTGATTGCCGGTGGTCCGGAATGGGTGGAACTGGACAAGTCCGAACCATTCAAGAAAATTATCAGAGAATTCCATGATGCCGGTAAATACATTGCCGCCATCTGTGCCGCTCCTACCATTCTGGGAAGAATGGGACTTTTAAAAGGCAGAAACTACACCTGCTTTACGAGCATGAATGCTGACTTCGGCGGTACGTATGTCGATCAATACGTTGTCACCGACGGCAAGCTGATTACCGGTCGTTCTGCTGCCGCAACCGTGGATTTCGGTATTGCAGTCTGCGAAGCCCTGCAGGGAACGGAAAAAGCGGAAGAGCTGAAAAAAGCCATCTACTACTAAACGAAAAGACCTAACGGTCTTTTTTTATGAACACATACGTAGATTCGTCCGATAATTCTTCATTGTACGCATACCCTGACTGACAAAACGATTTGACCTGTTCGGGAGATTCTGCCCCGATGGAAGCCAGATACCGTACCATTTCTCCTCTTGCCATTTTCGCAAGCGTTCCCTTCATCACCGGTTTTCCGCTGACAATTTCCGCAAAGACAACGGTAATGTATGTGATGGTATCCGGCAGGTACGGTTTGATCACATCCGCATATTCCTGACTGGCCAGATTGATGATAACGGTATCCTCTTTGGTCAGTTCTTCACAGATGTCGTCCGACCAGTACTCATACAGGTCATGAAAAGAACGGATCTTCAGTTTTGCCTGCATTTCCAGACGATACGGAAGGATTCCGTCAAAAGGGCGAAGAATTCCGTACATTCCGGATAAAATCCGCAGATGGTCTTCCAGCCAGTCCAACTCTTTGTCACTCATAACGTTCGGTGCCATGTATTTGTATTGAATGCCGTCGTAAGAAAAGACTGCCGGCGAACAGGCATTGTGTACATTCATATACGGCAGTTGTCCGTACTGTACGGTCGCAATCTTATCGTTGCATGCCCACAAATCCTTTGCCTGCTGATAGGACAGGGAACCCAGCGCGGTTACAATCTCTTCCGCCCGGTTCACGAATACCGGCATATTCCGTTTTTCAAACACTTCTTCGGTTCTCATTTTTTTAGCAGGTGCAATAATCAGTTTCATATTCCCTCCGAAAAAAGGAACATTGCTGTTCCTTTAATGCGATTGTTCGCGATAAACCCGTGCCGCTTCCGATATACGCGGTACAATCTGTTTTTTCCGTGACAAGACTTCCGGCAAAAACAGATAACCGCCGGTTTCTTCTCCCATACCCTGGAATGCAGACTTCATTAAGAAAGCGGCTTCTCCGGTATACAGCAGGTATGAGCCGGATGCATCCACGCAAGAGAAAATCATAACCGCAATGTGGAAACCGTTGGCATCTACCAAATGCTCCATACTGTGCAATACGTCTTCCCGGATATTACGGATATCATCCAGATCCATGATATTGATCTGACCCAGTGCCACCTTGAACTTTTCAATCTCAAAGTACTTCAGATCGTTATAGATGATTTCTTCCGGACTCTTGTCGGATACTTCCGCGGACGCCTGTAATACGCCCTTCGCAAATTCATTCAGATCAATTCCGGCATAATCCGCCAGATACCGTGCCTGCTGAATATCAATCGGCGTGCACGTCGGTGAATGGAAATGCAAGGTATCGGAAATAATGGCACCGCACAGGATACCGGCAATTTCCTTCGGCATTACCACACCCTGTTCCGCATAAATACGGGAAATAATGGTACCGCAGCAACCGACCAGCTCGTTCCGGAACATTACCGGGGAACTTGTCTTGATACCACCGATCCGATGGTGGTCAATGACTTCCAGAATTTCCGCGTGGGAAGCACCGATAATGGACTGTTCCATTTCGTTATGGTCAACCAGAATCAGTTTACTGGAATTGTATCTGAATAAATGGTACCGGGAAATCAGACCGACCAAAGCACCCGTATGATCCAGAACCGGATAGGAACGGAACCGGGACTGGTTGATGGCGACTTTGACGTCTTCCACATAATCGTCATAATGGAAATTGACCAGTTTATTCGTCATAATCAGACTGACCGGAATCGCCGTCTGTACCAGCTGTGTTGTCTGATACATATCTTTTTCCGTTACCATATAGGCACAATTGTGTTCTTTGGCATACCGTAACACTTCCAGGGAAGGTACATTGCTGCGTGTTGCGATAATGACGGCAGCACCGCATTCAATAGCCCGCATCTGCGTTTCTTTTCTGGCCGATGTTACCACAATCCGGTTTTCAAATTCCCTGGTATCCCGGTTTAACGCTGTAGAACTGGCAATAAAGATATCGCCGTCCATATGATGTTCCGTCGGTTCAAACGCCAGGCGGGCATTCAGTAATTTCGCAAAATTCGAAATCGGCGTATGGGAAATCAGTTCCCGCTTCTTTTCGCCCTCTTCCACAATGGTGTTGGTAATATCACTGATGGTTGCCATACCAAGCAGATGATTTCTGCCGTCTACAACAGCAATCACTTTCTTTTTATATTTCCGCATGATTTCAATGGCTTCGTGCAGCATTCCGGTCGGCGGGATTGTCACAACGTCATCAAAATCAATATCCCGTACCCGGGTCCGGATATCCGTCACAAACGGCGGAGCATCCACTCCGAAAGTATCCAGCACAAATTTTGTTTCATTGTTCACTTCACCGATCCGAATCGCAACGGCATTCTCACCGCACTGCTGTTTCAGATACGCATAGGCAATGGCACTGCAGATTGAGTCGGTATCGGGGTTTTTATGCCCGGTGATGTAGATTGCGTCCTTTTTCATAGTGTCTCCTTTACCGGTCAAATTGAATTCGTCGTTGTGTCGACTGAATGAATTTTTCTTTTAATTCTGCATAGTCTTCGTCTTCTATCGCCTGTTTCAACGAAGACAATTCCATCTGGAACGCATCGATTTCCCGAATCAGATTCTGTTTGTTTCCGATAAACAATTCACTCCACATCTGTTCGTTAATCTTCGCAATCCTGGTTAAGTCCCGGAAAGAATCTCCGGTATATTCGTTAATCTGCGGATTTTCGGATGCATTCATCAGACTGACCGCAATCGCATGCGTCAGCTGGGATACGTAGGCAATCATCCGGTCATGTTCTTCACAGGTCAGCCGGCTGATTTTTCCAAACCCCAGTTCCTTCGCAAATTCAACAAAGAACGAAACCGCCTCTTCGCTGTTTTTTTCCGTCGGAGTCAGAATGAAATTCGCTCCTTTGATCATTTCCGTATTGGCATATACCACGCCACGCAATTCTCTTCCGCACATCGGATGTGCCGGCACAAATTCCAGATCTTTACGTAACGATGTCTGTATCGGTTCCACCACATTGGCTTTCACTCCGGAAATATCACTCAGATATGCCCCGGATTTCATATATTTCTGGTTTTCCAGAATCCAGTTCACACAGGTTCTCGGATACACGCACGAAATGATTACATCCGCATCCGTAATCAAAGAAACTTCATTCACAATGCCGCCTCTTTGAATGTATCCGTGTTTCAGCGCATAATCAATTGTTGTTGAATCAATATCGATTCCGTCCACCGCATATCCCCGTTCCGACAGTGCTTTCGCGTACGAACCGCCCATCAGACCGAGTCCTACGATCAGAAACCGCGTATTTCCGTGTTTCATTGTCCGCATCCCCGATTCTTTTCTTTATCATATCATAAATTGCACATTTTCGTTGTGCAATCCGTATGAATTGCATAAAATAGAGTAGAAAGTTGGTGGTAGTATGAACACATTGGAAGAAGCTCGTCTTATAATCAACGAGACCGACGAGAAGATTGCCGAATTGTTTGAACGCCGGATGGAAGCGGTCAGACAGGTTGCTTTGTATAAGAAGGAGCACAATCTCCCGATTTTCGATCCGTCAAGGGAAGACTATCTGCTGAACAAAAATCTGAAATATCTTCACAACGAAGAACTGACCGAATACTACAGGGATTTTCAGAAACATACGATGGAAGTATCCAAGAAGTATCAGGCTTCCCTGGTATCGCAGAAGAAAATCGGCTATCAGGGTATCATCGGGGCATTCTCCCACATTGCCGCCTTATCACTGTATCCGTATGACAACCTGATTTCGTATCCCAGCTTTGAAACCATTTTTGAAGCCGTACAGAACGATTTACTGGACTACGGACTGATTCCTTTTGAGAACTCCTTAACGGGTGACGTTGCGGACGTAATGGATTTATGCCGCCGGTACGACATGCACATCAGTTGCATCTACCATCTGAAAATCAATCAGAACCTGCTGGTGAAACCGGGAACGAGATTAGAAGACATCCGTCAGGTATATTCCCATCCGCAGGCATTGAGCCAATGTGCTTTGTTTCTGAAAAACCGTCCGTGGGATCTGGTATCGTATGCCAATACCGCTCTGGCAGCCAAGTTCGTTTCCGAACAGGATCATAACAGCTATGCGGCGATTGCCTCCGAAGAAACCGCAAGAATATACAATCTGGAAATTCTTGCCGGACAGATTAATTCCAACACCACCAACACCACCCGCTTTATCGTTATCTCGAAAAAGGAAATGAAACCGGCAACGCATTTCAACGTGCAGTTTACGGTAAATCATACGGCAGGTGCCCTGGCAAAAGTCATTGATGCCATCCGGGATGCCCATTGCAATATGGAATGCATCAAGAGTTTCCCGCAGAAGGATGTTCCGTGGGCATATTATTTCTACATAGAACTGGAAGGGAACCTGTTTGAAGAAAAGAATCAGCAATTAATCGAATCCATGAAAGCCCATTGTCTGGAATTCAAAGTGATGGGCTCGTATGAAAAGAAATAAAGGAGTACAGATTATGTCTTTTGTAAAAGAAAACGCAAACCTGGTAAAGATTGAAGATACGGTATTCAAAATCGTAAAACTCGCAAAGAAAGCCAAGGAACAATACGGACCGGATGCCGTGGTAGACGCTACCATCGGTTCCTTATACGGAGAAGACGGCACACTGGTTGCCTACAATACCGTATTCGATACCTTAAACGGAATTTCCTCCCGTACCAAAGCTGCCTATGCCGGCAGTTTTACCGGAAACGACAACTACCGCGAACAGGTATGCAACTGGTTATTCGGTGACATTCATCTGAATCTAGCAAAAACCGTCATCGCTACACCGGGTGGAACCGGTGCCGTCAATATGACCATGACCTGCTGTCTGCAACCGGGACAAACCGTATTGCTGCCGGAAGTTGCCTGGGGTTCCTACAAACTGATGGCACAGGAATACGGCCTGCAGACAAAAACGTATTCTTTGTTTGAAAACGATGCGTTCCATCTGAACGATTTCCGTTTGCAATGCAAGGAAGTCATGGATGCGCAGCACAAGTTAGTCGTTGTCATCAATGACCCTTGTCATAACCCGACCGGGTATTCCTTAACCGGCGAAGAATGGGAAGGCGTCATCAGTATATTGAATGAATGCGGTAAACAGGGACCGGTCATCTTACTGAACGATATTGCTTATCTTGATTATTCCTACAACCTGAACACCGTACACAAATACATGGAAAACTTCAACAACATTTCCGACCGGGTAGCCGTCGTCATCGCTTTCAGTTGTTCCAAGACGTTAACTTCCTACGGTTTACGAATCGGTGCCGCCGTCGTTCTTGCGCAGCATCAACAGGACGTCGACACGATGGAAACCGTCTTTGAAAAGATGGCACGCTGTGCATGGAGCAACATCAATAACTCCGGTATGGAAAACTTTGTACAGGTAACAACGACACACAGGGAACAGTTCGAAAAAGAAAAAGCCGTATACATCGATTATCTTAAGAAACGTTCTTCCATCCTCGTGGAAGAAGCCAGACAATGCGGATTACCGATTTATCCGTACAAAGAAGG
>JABUSI010000085.1 GCA_021442745.1 Erysipelotrichaceae bacterium
GGCAAAATAAATCAGCATCCGAATCCATAAAATAACTTTTTTCATACTAAGCCCCTTTTCTTACAAATTCACGATAGACAAACGGACCTTTGTCTTCTTCGTAAGACAATGTGAAATCTTCCCAGCAAACCGGAGGAAAGTACGTATCCACATTGTACGATTCCTTCACAAAAGAAATACACAGTTTATCCGCATACGGCAAAGACAGCCGGTAAATGGTTGCCCCGCCGCAGATAAACAGATTTTTATCCGTTTTTTTATATTCCTCCAATAAGCCGATTAAATCGTGACAAACCGTAACATCTTCGTGTTCCGCATGGCAGTCAGGATCAAGGGAAACCACAATGGTTTTCCGGTTCGGCAGCGGTTTCGGTAATCCGAAAAACGTCTTTTCTCCCATCACAATGGTCTGATTCAAGGTTGTTTCCTTAAACAGTTTCAGATCTTCCTTAATATGCCATGGCAAAGTATCATTCAGTCCGATACCGAAGTTCGGATCGACCGCAACAATCAACGAAATCATTATACGGCCACCTTTCCTTTAATCGCTTCATGAGGATTGTAATTCTCCAGAATAAAATCCTCGTAACGGAAATCCAGAATAGAGTCCACTTTCCTTGCAAACCGTAACGTCGGTAACGGTCTCGGTTCTCTGTCCAGCTGCATGTGAATCTGTTCGAAATGGTTCGAATAAATATGCACGTCACCGAACGTATGTACCAGTTCATAAGCTTCATAACCGCAGACTTCCGCAAGCATTGACAGCAACAGTGCGTAGGAGGCAATGTTGAACGGAACACCTAAAAAGACGTCGGCACTTCTCTGATACAACTGGCATGACAGACGCTTTCTGTCATTGGAAACATAAAACTGTACAAAGGCATGACATGGTGGCAACGCCATCTGATCCACCTGTGCCGGATTCCATGCACAAAGAATATGACGCCGGGAAAACGGATTGTTCTTTAAACCGTCAACCAATTCCAGAAGCTGGTCCTTTCCGAAGAAATCACGCCATTGTTTTCCGTAAACAGGCCCCAGATCTCCAAACTTATCCGCAAACGCTTCGTCGTCCAGAATACGCTGGATAAACTGTTCCATTGTTTCTCCGTTGTATTCGTCACTATTCGTAAATTTTTCATACGGCCATTCATTCCAGATTCTGACTTTATTCTGCACCAGCGGGCGAATGTTTGTTTCTCCCCGGATAAACCACAGCAATTCATAGGCAACGCTTTTGAAGTGAACTTTTTTTGTCGTCAGTAAAGGAAACCCTTTCGTTAAATCATAACGTGTCTGGTATCCGAAACAGGATACCGTTCCCGTTCCGGTTCGATCTCCTCTTTTTTGTCCGTAATCCAACACATGTCTGCACAAATCCAGATACTCTTTCATACTGTAACCCTCATAATTCTCGCTTTCATTATACGAGTTTCAAAGAAAAAGCGCAAAGGTTAATCCTTCGCGCTTTGACTGAGTATCCGTCTTGACAGGAAGACAACGTGTTCCGCCATCAGTTCCACATGACTTCTCGTGATGCCATCCGCATCCGGATACTCACGGGTAATCATTCTTCCTTTTACCGCAATCACATCGTGCAATCTGCAGACGTCTCTGGTTTGTTCAGCTATCCCCCGCCAGAGTTCCACCGTGAAATAATCATTGGCGTATTCACCGTTACTTTCACGAAACGGACGTTCCACTTTCAGAATCAACAGCATTCTTGAATCAAATTCCGAATACACCGTCCACTCCGGCATCTTCTCAATCGTACCGATCATTGTGACAAAATTCAGCATATAGTTTCCTCCTTTGTCACAAGGTTACCCTTTTTACGATATTTATTCAAAATACAATATTTGTCGTAAAGTACAAATTTCGCCTAGGGAATATTTGCACTTTTTGCCCGAAAACGACAAATTTGACCATTTTGAAAAAAAGAAAAAAGAGATGCCAAATCGGCATCTCCCGTTATTATAAGTTTCGAATTCTGCTGTGATATTTATCTACAATATTACCGTTATTGGTATTCACGCGTTCCGGGTCATTCGCCTTCAGGGAACCGTTCAGATACACTTCCGGTTTGATTCCGCGTTGTACCAGCAATTCCACTGCTTCGGCAAACATAGAGTTCTGAATAAACAAAAACGGAATAGATGACGTGGAGCCGACCGGAATATCAAACCCGTCAATCGTCATCGCACTATCCCCGATAGCAGAACAGTTGCTGATCACAACATCACCGAAATCTTTCAGTTTCTTTCCACTGGAATGTTTGGCATTCAGATATTCGGAATATTTCACATTCGTTAACACGATTGTCGGAATTCCTTTTTCCTGGCAGGTTCTGGCCACGTCAATGGCAACCGCCTTGTTTCCGGAGTTGGAAATACAAATCATAATATCCGGTTTTGCAATCTTATGATACTCCACAATCATCTGCCCGTATCCTTCCAGACTTTCCACGTTACCCGCTTTGGTAATTTCACTCATTCCGGATACACTCGGTTCCAGGATGGCATGTACGTTACCTAGTGTTGCTGCTCTCCAGAACACATCTTCCGTAATCAGATGGGAATGACCGCATCCGAATAAGCGTACGATACCTCCCTGTTCGTAACAGTCTGCAATCAGTTTCGCCCCTTCGCGAATCTTATCCGCCTGCGTTCTGCGCACTTCCTCCACAATTTCCAGTTCTTTTTCAAAATATCTTTCCCATGCTTCCATATTATCTGTTCTCCTCATAGCATTTCATATCATACAGTAACGTTCCAAGAATTTTCTTTGGTGACGTAACGGACGTTCCGACAACCACCGCATTCGCTCCCGCTTCAAACCCTCTGGCAACCTCTTCACCGGTATGGAACCGTCCTTCCGCAATAATTCCCGTTACACCGTTGTTACGTAAGTCTTCAATCAGTTCATAATCCGGTTCCGGTGTCGGGATGGTTCCGAATACAATCGGGTTCTTGGAGTACGACGTATACCCCGACAGCGTAGTTCCGACGTAATCCACACCTGCCTCCCATGCCGCCATTCCTTCTTCCAGAGTGGAAATATCCGCAATCAATGTCAGATCCGGATATTTTTCCTTAATGGAATGCACAAACTGTTCAAATGTCAGTTCATCGTATCTTGGCCGGAATGTACCGTCGATTGCAATACCATCTGCTCCCGCTTCCACCAGCAAATCCACCTCCCGCATAGTAGGCGTAATCCGGAAATCACCGGCAACCGTCGGATGCGGTATTTTCTGAATACCGATTACCGGAACGGTTACCATCTTTTTGATTTCCCTGACATTCACAAGATTGGTACGAATTACATCTGCTCCGGCAGCACATACCGAATTCGCAACGTACGCCATGGCAATCGGATGGGCCATTTCCGCGTTGATATCCCCCGGATAGTCGTTTCCGGCATAACAGGATATCACTACGGCATGTTCTAAATGATTTATCATGAGTGTTACCTCTTCTTTCCTGTAAGTATTATACTACGTGATAAGAAAAAACGTATCCTCCGATACGTTTAATCGTTAATAACTGTTGTTTGTTCGGTAACAACCGTCAGGTGTTCCAGTACTGTTTTGGACCAGTCTGTGACAAGAGTACGGTGAATCGCCTGATAGTCTTCTTCACTCATCTTTTCCAGCATCTGCTCCACTGCCGCATATTCGTCACCGACTCCTTCCACATCAAAGCCGTCTGACGTCAACCCGAACATCACAGGTTGTTGTTCGCCTTGGTTCTGATAATGAACCAACGCCAGATTAATGGCCAGTGCAAAGTTTTCCTTTACAGAAAACAGGCAGGAATCCGATAACGGTGACATTGTTGTCATCGTATATTTACCGGTTGTGTTATTCGTTA
The DNA here is from genome assembly GCA_021442745.1 of Erysipelotrichaceae bacterium. Lineage (GTDB taxonomy): Bacteria > Bacillota_I > Bacilli_A > Erysipelotrichales > Erysipelotrichaceae > RGIG4607. The sequence goes on from JABUSI010000085.1 coordinate 3,873, forward strand.
TTTCATCAATGGTTTCCACATACGTCAGTCCGATGGACGAAATGGACTGCATACCGCGCGAGTATAATTCTCCGACTATCGTACCGATGTCTTCCGACTGCACGTTCGATACATCCTTCAAAAGAAGCGTTCCGCTTTGTTCATCCTCCGCACCGTCTTCGTATCCGTATACCATTCCGACGGAATAGGCTATGGAATCCGGATCGTCTGCAGTAAAACAGGCAAACTTGGTATATCCCATTTTCGCATACAGATATCCCGCGAAATATCCCATATCATATTTGTTGTAATCAAGACAGATAATATTATCCGGTTCTTCAGTGCCTTCATGAATATGTTCCACAATACCGTCAAGAACCACAAACATCATGTCGGCATATTTCGTATGAACTTCCTCAATGGCATTCAAATACTCACTTGTCACAAACAGCAGCCTGACACCGGACCTTCTGGCCAGCTGAATGGTATCTTCCAGTGCCTGGGTCGTACAGGATGTAAGTTTGTAGCAAACATATCCCATACCGTTTTCTTCCGCACTTTGTTTTACCAATTCATTGACAGCCGTCTGAAACTCAGATTCATTTGAATCCGAATAGTCGATAACATAAGCAACTTCCGGCTCGTTCTTGTTTTTTGAGCATCCGCAAAGCAGAAGAACACACGAAAGAATTGCCAAAAGAACTCGTTTCATCTATTCTTCCTCCTTCAGACTCTTTAAAAATACTTCTCTCGGCTTACTGCCCTGTGCCGGCCCGACAACACCGTTTTCCTGCAGAATATCAACCATCCGTGCCGCCCGGTTGTAACCGAATCCGAAGTGACGCTGCAAAAGTGACGTACTGCATTTCTGTTCGCTGACTACGTATTCCACAACTTCATCATACATCGGATCCTGCGGAGCGGCATTGTATCCGCCTTGTTCCGTGGCGGCAATATCTTCGAGCAGCACAAACGCGTCATCATACATCGGCTTCGCCAAAGAGGCAACATACGAAGTAATCTTTTCTACTTCCCCGTCCGTTACGTATACACCCTGTACACGCATCGGTGCCGGTTCACCCATCGGTACATACAGCATATCACCGCTTCCCAGCAAGTGTTCCGCACCGCCCTGATCCAGAATGGTACGGGAGTCTACACTGGAAGATACCGTAAAGGCAATCCGGGAAGGAATATTCGTTTTGATGGTACCGGTGATGACGTTTACACTCGGTCTTTGGGTTGCGACAACCAGATGAATTCCGGCTGCACGTGCCAATTGCGTAATTCTCTGAATATGTGTTTCCACGTCTTTACGGGCAACCGTCATCAAATCCGCCAGTTCATCGATAATAACTACGATATACGGCATAACCTTTGCACGCGGGTCCGTTCCTTTTCTGGCATATTCATTGTATTCCGAGATTTTACGGACACCGACCCGGGAGAATTCATTATACCGTTCATCCATCCTGGTTACGATAACTTTCAGGGCATTTGCCGCCTTGGACGTATCGGAAACTACCGGTCCCAACAAGTGAGGTACATTCGCATATTGCGTAAATTCAACCTTTTTAGGATCAATCAACAACAATTTCAATTCATCCGGCTTTGTCCGCAAAAGCAGCGAACAGATAATCGCGTTCATACAAACGGATTTACCGGAACCGGTTGCACCGGCGACCAGTAAGTGTGGCATTCTGTCAAGTTCTCCGTATACCGGATTACCAAACAGGTCTTTCCCCAGTGCTACCAGCAAGCGCTTGTCTTTTTTATCTTCCGGAATGGCATCAAACAATTCTCTCATCCGTACCGGTGTAATTTTCGCGTTCGGAATTTCCACACCGACACCGTTTCTTCCCGGAATCGGCGCTTCAATCCGGATATCCTTCGCCGCCAGTTCCATCTTGATGTTATCCTGAATATTCAGAATACGACTGACCAATACTCCGGTATTCGGTTTTACCACAAACTTCGTTACCGAAGGGCCGATATATGTATCCTGTAAAGTAGCCGGGATGGAGAACTCGGAAAGAATTTCAATCAGTTGCTTCCCTTTAATCCGGGCAGCCGTTTCGTTTTCATTGCTCTTACCCGCCAGATTCTTTTCCAGCATAGTCCTGTAATTCGGACATTTATAGTTTTTATACGCTTCGTATTTCTGTTCGGCATTTTCCGTATCCGGTGTCACCGTCGTTTCTGAAACTTCCGCCGGTTCCGGCTCTTCTTCCACAAGCGGTTCGGAGAAAATCTCTTCCGGTTCTTCGAAATCCGGCTCTGCCGCCTTTTTCTTCGGAAGAGTGATAAACGACAGTTTTTCCTGTTTCGGTTCTTTCGCCGCAATTACCGGAATATCCGGTTCCTCCATCTCTTCTTCCTCTTCTTCCGCCAGACGCTCCAGTTTTCTTTGTTCCCGACGTTTATTCGCTTCCTGAATGGAAGAAGATACCTTTTCCTTCATTTGTTCTCCCTGTTTTTTTACCCATTCACCGTTTACCAGAAGTACCAGGGAAATGAATACCAGAGTGCATATGATAACGTAGGTACCGATAACGTCAAACAAAGCGCTGACACCGCAGTATACCATACCGCCAAACAATCCGCCCTGCGCAGGTATCGGTTGTTGCCTGAACAGTTTCAGACCGTTTTGCAGCAGTTCATTCCATGCCGTCATACCGGTTGCTTTGTTGTCAGGGATTGCCGCAAACAGCAGTAATGCAATTACAGCCAGTGCAATACCGATCAGTTTCTTTGTTTCCAGTTCCGGTAACCGGCGATGGAATACCATCCATACACCGCCGATTATACAAGCCGCATACACAACCTGCACGGCATAAAACTTCGCACCGAATAAAAATGTCATAAAGGCGTCCAGATACACACCGATCACGCCTGCTTTCAGTAATCCGATTATGGAAATCGCAATTGTAATGACTCCATATAGGCATAACATAATACTTTGCTTTTCCGAGCGCCGCTTCGCAGATGTGCGAGCAGACTTTTTCTTACGTCTTTTTGCCATACTTACCATTCCTTTCCAAATACGTTGTATTATTATACCAAACTTCCGTATTTTTGAATAGTACGGAGCAAACAGTCAAAAAGCGGATTTCTGTTCCGCTTTTTTCTTTAGTCCGCACTGACCATGATTTCGATGATTCCCGGCAGAATCATCGGCCGTTTTCCGGTTTCTTTCAGCACGTACCTGCTGATTTTTTCTCTTGCTTCTTCTCTGGCAAGTTTGTTGTCGTACGTACCGTTGGCTACGTTGGTATTGATGACGTCCATAATAATGTCCGCAATTGTTTTTACGATATAGTCTGCATCTTTCAGATAAAATACCCCGCGTGACTGCACGTCCGGTCCGGCAATAATTTCCTTGGTCTGATAATTGCACACGATTCCGATGACAATGACACCGTCGGTTGACAGCATTTCTCTGTCCTTCAATACGTATCCGGCAGAATCCAGGTTTTCATTTCCGTCTATCAGTACTTCGGACACTTCAATCTGTTCACTGCAGGATTTCAGTCTTCCGTCTTCAAATTCCGCAATCTGTCCGTTATCCAGAATTACGATTCTGTCCGGACGCAGTCCCATTGTCGTCGCAATATCCGCATTGGCAATCAACTGACGATACTCTCCTTTTACCGGGATGTAATACTGCGGTTTGAACAGATACAGCATCATCTTCAGATCTTCGCTGGATGCATGCATGGACAATACTTCCTTCGGATTTAACGTTACGATATTCAAGTCCATCTTATACAGTTCATTTTCCAGAATTCCGGCATCAATCTCGGTTCCCGGTACAATCGGTGATGCGATAATCACTGTATCGGTGTTTCGTAACTGCAGTCTGGAATCTTCCTGCATCGCAATCTTGTTCATGGTTCTGAACACATGCCGTCCGTTTCCTGTCATCAGCACAATAATATCGTCCATATCGTCACGATACGTGCTCTTAGGCAATTCCAGGCCCATAGGAACGCGATAAATTCCAAGGCGTTCCACAACACGAATCATTTCCTTTAATTCGTCCTCGAAGAAATAAATGCGTTTGTTCAAGCGATTTGCCGCTTCAATGATTCCGATAATCCGATACAGATTCTGGGTATAGGCAGTAATGATAACCCTTCCTGCAGCTTCTTCCAGAACCGGCAGAATCTTTGACGTTATTTTATGATACGGAGCCGTATACCCCTGACGTTCCGCTCCTCCGGATTCCGCCAGAAGACACAATACACCTTTCTTGCCGATGTCCGCCAGATCGGTCAGATCACACCCGAAGAAACCGTCCTTGGCATCAAAGTCAATAATAAATTCTGAAGTGTATACGATATATCCCATCGGTGTCTCCACCGCGATTCCGAAACTTTCGGCAATCGAATGGCTCATCATAAACGTCCTTACGGTAATTCCGCTGATTTTAAATTCCTGATTCCGTTTAATGCGATGAATCTTTACATTCCGGATATCCTCTTCCTGAATCATCCGGTTAATAAACTCTGCCGTTAAGGCGGTCGTGTAAATCGGTGCCGGTATCTGTTTCAAAAGATGTGGCAAAGCAGCCATGACATCATCATGGGCATGAGTAATGATAATTCCTTTGACCCGATTCTGATGTTCCACCAGATAGGAAAAGTCAGGAATGATATATTCAACGCCCAGCTGATCTTCTTCCGGATACTTTAAACCGGCTTCCACAATCAGCATAGAGCCGTCCACTTCGATGACCGTCAGATTTTTACCCGATTCGTCCAGCCCCCCTAACGCAAAAACACGTACTGTACTCATACGATGTCCTCCTCTATTATTTTTTTCATCCGCAAAACCATTCTTCCACACTAATTATCATGCATGCGGGGTGAAATGTAAATGACTTTTCGAAAAATAAGAAAGTGGTTTTCACCAAACCACTTTCCTCAACAGTCTATGGTATCAGATTTGTTCCCCGTCCAGAGTAAAACTCTTGGCTTCCAGGATTTTCACCTGAACAAGATCCCCGGCTTTGGTACCTTCTTTAATTCTGAAGTTTACCAGATGCTGCGTTTCCGTATATCCGCTGTAAACGTCGGAATTCTTCTTTGACGGTCCGTCAACCAGAACCCATTCCGTTTTACCGACATACGACTGGTTCTTTTCGTTCGCATATTTTGCAACCCTTGCGATCAGTTGCTGCAGATGCTCTTCTTTTACGGAACGATCCACCGTATCTTCCATTAAGGCAGCCGGAGTACCTGCCCGTTTGGAGTAAATAAACGTATACGCCAGATCATACTTACAGTAGTCGACGATTTCCAGCGTTTTCTGAAACTGCTCTTCTGTTTCATTCGGGAACCCGACGATAATATCAGACGTAAACGCACAGTCCGGAATGGCTTTCTTTATCCGGTCAAACAGTTCCTTGTATTCGGCAATGGTATACCGTCTTCCCATCCGGCGCAATACTTCGTCACTTCCTGCCTGTACCGGCAGATGAATGTATTTCATGATATTCGGATATTTGGCAATGACATCAATCATGGACTGGGTAAAATCCCACGGATGCGACGTCACAAACCGAAGTCTCGGAATACCGGTCTTCGCTACCTCTTCCAGAAGGTTCGCAAATCCGTCCGCATACCCCAGATCTTTTCCGTACGCATTGACATTCTGACCCAGAAGCGTGATTTCCTTATATCCGTCTTTTATCAGTTCATTGACTTCCTGCATGATGTCTTCTTTCAGACGACTTCGTTCCTTTCCTCTGGTATACGGAACGATACAATAGGTGCAGAACTTATCACAGCCGTACATGATATTGACATAAGCTTTGTGTGTACCCACCCGTCGCGCAGGCAGATTCTCAATGACTTCTCCCTGTTTGGAGAATACTTCAATCGTTCTTTTCTTTGTCCGGTACGTTTCATACAACAGTTTCGGAAGGCGGTAGATATTATGCGTTCCGAACACCAGATCCACCTGGCGATACGTCGTGATAATCCGGTTGACGACCGCTTCCTCCTGTGCCATACAACCGCACACCGCAATAATCATATCCGGACGTGCTTTCTTGATATGCTTCATCTGTCCGACTTCTCCGAACACTTTCTGTTCCGCTCCTTCACGGACTGCACATGTATTCATCAACACAACGTCAGCATCTTCCCACGTCGGCGTTGCGGTATATCCCATTTCTTCCAGAATACCGGCTATTGTTTCTCCGTCCCGTTCGTTTGCCTGACAGCCGTAAGTACGCAGGAAATATTTTTTTCCGCTTCCCATATTCCGCGCTTCTTCCGGAATTTCAAACAGGCTGTGCTCAATCAATGTATTTTCTTTGGTACGAATCCGGGCCGTTTTCAGATCCGGTAAATTCCAATTTTTCTTCATAAAAAACCTCCGATAAAAAGCCAAGCTTTTTAGGCTTGGCTTTTTTTCTGTCAACTAGTCCTGGCTAATCGCTTCTACTGGGCAAGTTCCAACGCAAGCACCGCAGTCGATACATACTTCTGCATTGCAGTCGGCCTGACCTTCAGCAGTTAATGTGATAGCTCCGACAGGGCATCCACCTTCACAAGCACCGCAACCGATGCAAACATCTTTATTTACTGTTACTGGCATTTTTCTTCACTCCTTTAACTTGGTATAAATTATATCATTTATGCACGTCGCTCGCAATATAAAATATACAGAACACGCTCATGTACAAAAAAAGCGATGTTTCCACCGCTTTACTTTGTGTATTCGACCTTTCTTACTTTTGTCCGCATGAGCACATACGATGTGGTAACTTATATTCCCCACACGCTGGGCACTTCACCAATGTTGGTGCGGTTAATTTGAAATGTGTTCTACGTTTTGCTTTTCTTGTTTTTGAAACACGTCTTTGTTGAACTGCCATACGTACACCTCCTAGTCCTCTTGTGGTTTGTAATCCTTAAGCTTCGCTAACCGAGGATCCATTTCTTCGCTCTTCAAACGGCGATAATCCTCTTCTTTCATGACTTCCCATCCATCTCCGCGGGGATATGTGATTTCTCCAGGTTTGACTACCTTTAACGGGATATCCATGTAAATCAGTTGGAATACCACCGGTAACAAGTCAACCACGTCTCCTTTCGCCTCCAAGACATCCGGGTCCTCATCTTTGTAAAAAGAGAAGATTTCCGACGAAGTCGTATGAAACGGTAAGGTCACAAGCTCAAACGTGATGTCGCAAGGTACAACCATCGTTCCTTTGATATCCAGATCCAGATACAATCTCTGGTTCACATCATCATAGGAACCGTCACCCTTGACAACTACATCCTTTAACTCCTTGATTCGGGAATTCTTTTCGAACGTACTTTTGTCGAATGAGAATTTTTCTTCGAAGTGAAGATGACCGCTTGGTAAGCGTATCAAATCGGTTTTCGTCCACTTCATAGAATCACCTCAATCAATAATAAGCGTATTTATTATACGCAAGCAACACTTAAAAGTCAATTGTTATTTTGCCATTTTATCGACGGCATCCTTAGCCGCCAATTGTTCCGCTTTCTTTTT
>JABUSI010000075.1 GCA_021442745.1 Erysipelotrichaceae bacterium
TTCTTCCATAATGGTTAAGTCCGCACCGAAGTTCGTATCGTATACGCGGTAGAATCCGATTCTTCTTAATGCAGCAGCCATCTTACCCGTTACGCGGGAACCGATCGGCATACCGAATTCTTCACCTAAGGAAGCACGTACAGCAGGTGCTGTCTGAACGAATACCTTCTTGGTCGGATCGTTCAATGCGGCAATCACGCGATCGATATCTTCCTTTTCATGCAATGCGCCAACCGGACAAGCCGTTACACATTGACCGCACTGCATACAGTTGACATCCTTTAAGCTGACCTGCATAACAGGACCAACCGTTGTCTTGAATCCGCGGTCTTCGAAACCTAAGATTCCCAAACCCTGTGCCTGTTTGCACGTTTCGATACAACGTCCGCACAATACGCACTTACTCGTATCTCTTACGATACCGTTAGAGAAATCGTCATAATGAGGTGTTGTATGTTCGCCTTCATAACGACATTCACGGGCACCGACTTCCTGAGCCAGTCTCTGCAATTCACAGTTCTGGTTCCGTACACACTGCAAGCAGTTCTTGGAGTGGTTGGACAGAATCAATTCCACGGAATTCTTACGGCCGGCAATGGCACGCTTGGAATTTGTGAAAACTTCCAGACCTTCAAATACGGTATAACCGCAGGCAGGAACCAACGTTCTTCCGCCTTTGATTTCAACAAGACATACACGGCAGCTTGCCGGCTTGTTGACATTTCTCAAGTAACATAATGTAGGGATATTGATTCCTGCTTGTCTTGCAGCATCCAGAATCGTAGTACCTTCTTCAACAGTTACAGGAATATTGTTAATTTTTAAATTTACCATGTTTTACGATCCCCCTACTTTCTTTCGATAGCACCGAAGCGGCAGGCACTCATACAAGAACCGCACTTGATACACTTCGTGGTGTCAATCTTAAATGCTTCCTTACCGACAACACCGGTAATCGCACCAGCCGGACACTGTTTAGCACACAGACTGCACTTCTTACACTTATCCGGATCAATATGGTATGTTAACAATGCCTTACATACGCTTGCAGGACACTTCTTATCCACTACGTGAGCGATATATTCGTCCTTGAACTGACGTAACGTAGACAATACCGGGTTCGGTGCAGAGTTACCCAAACCGCACAATGCACCTTCCTTGATCTGGTAGCACAATTGTTCCATTTCATCCAGCAATTCCAATGTACCTTCGCCGTTACAGATCTTATTCAGCATTTCCAGCAAGCGCTTCGTACCGATACGGCATGGTGTACACTTACCGCAGGATTCATCGACGATGAATTCCATATAGAAACGGGCAACGTCAACCATACAGTTGTCTTCGTCCATGATAATCATACCGCCGGATCCCATCATGGAACCCAACTTGGTCAGACTGTCATAATCAATCGGCGTATCCAGGTCTTTTTCCGTTAAGCATCCGCCTGACGGACCACCTGTCTGAACGGCTTTGAATGCCTTGTTGTTCGGGCATCCGCCACCGATTTCATAAATAATTTCCCGTAAGGTTGTTCCCATCGGAACTTCAACCAGACCGGTATTGGTAATCTTACCGCCAAGAGCGAATACTTTCGTACCCTTACTCTTTTCGGTACCGATGGATGCGAACCAGTCAGCACCCTTCAGGATAATCTGCGGAACGTTTGCTAACGTTTCTACGTTGTTGATGATCGTCGGCTTGCCCCATACACCGCTTACTGCAGGATATGGAGGTTTGATAACCGGCATACCTCTCTGACCTTCGATAGACTTGATCAAAGCGGTTTCTTCACCACATACGAATGCTCCGGCACCTAAACGCAATTCCAGATCGAAGCAGAAATCAGTTCCCAAGATGTTGTTACCTAACAAACCGTATTCCTTTGCCTGACCGATCGCAATTTTCAGACGCTGAACAGCGATAGGATATTCGGCACGGACATAAATGTAACCATGGTTTGCGCCAATCGCATAACCGGCGATTTCCATCGCTTCAATAATCGCATGAGGGTCACCTTCCAGAATGGAACGGTCCATAAATGCACCCGGGTCACCTTCATCGGCGTTACAGATGACATACTTCTGACCTTCCGGTTGCTTGAATGCGGTTTCCCACTTCAGACCGGTAGGGAATCCTCCGCCTCCACGGCCACGTAAGCCGGACTTCTTCATTTCATCGATAACTTCTGCTCTGGTCATTTCCGTCAAAGCCTTACCGATTGCCATGTAACCGTCTCTGGCAATGTATTCTTCGATGTCTTCCGGATTGATGACACCGCAGTTCTGCAACGCAATACGTTCCTGCTTTGCATAGAATTTAATCTTATTGATATCGAAAATCTTTTCCTTGGTTTCGTTATCGATATCGGTCATTTCCAATCTCTTGACTACTCTTCCCTTGTAAACGTGTTCATTAATGATTTCGTCTACGTCTTCCGGTGTAACGTGGCAATAGAACACTTTATCCGGGTAGATGGCAACGATCGGACCTCTCTGGCAAAGACCGAAGCAACCTGTCTTTACGATCTTGACTTCGTCCTGCAGACCCTTTTCCTTTAATCCTGCTTCCAATGCAGAATATACCAATGCGGAATTACTGGAACTGCATCCGGTACCTGCACATACAAGAATATTCATTCTTTCCATAATTAGTTACCCAAGCGTTCGTCACTGATACTGTCAACAGTATATTCCGTAACAACTTCGCCCTTTCCGATGTGTCTTTCCAAAATTGTTTCTGCCTTGGCAGGGTTTACAAAAATGTAAGTTGTCTTCTTACCTTCCTTATCGTAAACTTCTACGATCGGTTCGTACTTGCACATACCGATACAACCGGTCTGTGTAACCGTACAGGAGTATTCACCGGCACCGGTCAGTTCTACCAGACGGTTCAAAACAGGTCTTGCACCGGCTGCGATTCCGCATGTTGCCATACCGACAACAACACGATAGTCTTTGTCGGTGTCACGCATCTCCATTTTCTTCTGAACGCTCGCACGCATTCTCTTTAAATCTTCTAGGCTTTTCATAATACCTCCGTTTGAGTTCTTTCAACTTCCTGATTGATAAAATCCTTAACCCACATAAGCACATCAGGATCGCTTATCCGGTTTGTTTCCAAAATTTCTTTTACTTGCTTTGTATCAAAGTCAAACCGCGCTTCGTTGTATTGGTATGTGAACGTAAATTCACAATCCGGACCCGAATGCAACGCAATCATCATCATTTCCCCCAGGTTTCCCTGTTTCGGTAAATCGATGTTGTTCTTTTCCATTGTCATCCGTACCGTCGTTCCTTTACCGACTTCACTGTCAATACGGAAACTGCCGTTCAGCATTTCGCTTAACCCTTTGAAGAATGCCAGTCCCAGACCGACCTTCCGCGTTTTCCGGCTGGTATAAAACGGATTGGTTACCCGTTCAATGGTTTCGGCATCCATACCTTTCCCATCGTCTTCCACCTGTAGAATAATATCATTATTCAGTTCGCTCACAATGAACTGAATCATGATATTATGTGCCCCGGCACTGATACTGTTCACAATGATTTCCAGTAAGGCCTGCGCCAGATCTTCTACCATAATCCGAAAAACTCCCTGAACTTCTGTTCATCCATACCGCGTTCCCGTTCCTTGATATCCGTCAGGTAATGGGCATCGCTGTTCATAAAGACCGGTTTTTTTGACTTATACTGTCTGATAAACTTTTCCTTCTCTTCTTCGTTTTTTACTTCCACTGCGTCGTAATCCAGATCAAACGGGATAAACCCCAGCTGATTGTGAATACTGTTCAGACGGTCGTAAATATGCGCCAGAATGGCTTTCCCGTGGAAAGCATGAATCTTGTCCACAACTTCATTCAGATCCGCATCAATCGACTGTAACAACAGAATGTCATACACTCCCGTCGTTTCATCGTTGACGTCCTTGATCTCCTGTTTTCCGAAGAAATCCGGATTGTTCGGCAAACCGGGTAAACGCTCCGATACATAAGCTCCCATGGCTTTGACATCTTCCAGATGACGGAAGATTGCCAGTACATGGATTTCTTCCCTGGTTTCGACTTCGATTCCGTACAGAATCGTCATCCCCAACGTTTTCGCAACCTGATCCATCGTGTCCTGTTGTAAGACACTGTTGTGATCACTGACTGCAATCACGTCCAGTTCTTTGATCATTGCCATATTCACGATATTGTTCGGACTCATCAGGTCATCCGCACAAGGCGATAAACAACTGTGAATATGCAAATCATAATACAAATCAGCCATTGATTTCGTTGATTGCCAATACCGCTTCGTATATCGGCAGATCCGTTTCAATGATACTGATTCCTTCTTCATCCGCCTTCTCGATCATCTGCGCATCAGCCTTAGCTCCTTCCGCAAACACGATACAGCTGAAATCTTTCAATACGGCAACCGCAATGGCATTGATATGTACCTGAATGGTTACCCAGGCATTTTCTTCCTGGCCTTTTCCCATAACCCAGCTCAACAGGTCGCTGATGTAACATCCGTTCACGTCCTTGTCAAACAGCTGGTTTACCAGTTTAAAGTTTTCATTCTGAATTACATTACTTACTTTCATTGATTACCTCCAATGCGCGATGTACCCGGCACTCTTCAATGGTCTTGTTTCCGGCTACAATCTCCTCTGCCATAATTCTGCACGTCTGCAAGCCGCAGGCACTGCAGTCATATCCCGGCAGTTTTTCCAGCGTCTCATTCACTTTCTTAAAGAACGTCAGACGATCTTTCAAAGCTCTTGCCTGTTTTACGTCACCATCCGTAGTTCTGGTTATCTGTGACAACGTCACTTCCTGCACTTCATCCTTCAGTTGCAGTTTATGGAAATTCTTACACGTTAAGAAGCAATTGCCCCATGTCAGATGTCCGCCGATACATCCGTTGAAACACGGATACAACATCATCAGTTTCACATCCGTCAATAATCCGAATTCCGCCGAATCCAGAATGGCATTTACTTTTTCATAACCATCCGCAACGATGATGTCTTCCGTTCCCGGATTCGATACCGTATTCGAACAGTTCACACCGGTTTTCGATAGATTCACACGGATCCGCTTGTTTTCCAGATTGGTCAGTTTAATCAACGGCAGAACATCCGCAATCGCCAATGCATGATCCACGTAATACTCACTGTTAAACGGATGTCTGGCCAGTGCCAGTTTCGCTTCGCATTCCACCAGATTGAAAATACCGACGTTTCCTTTGTCCTTTAATTTTTCTTTCAATTCCTTTGCCGCAATCTCACTGGCATAGTTATACGGAATCAAATCCGATTCCAGCAACTGATACTTGATCCTCACCAGATTGTTAACCACCGGACAGAACGACGCAATCACCGGTTCCGCGGTTTTTTCCGCATATTCCCGATACTTTTCAAACAATGCGCCCTCATACCCGCTCAAGTCAAACACCTCATCAAATCCCAGTTCCTTGATCGCATAGAATGCTTCTTCAATTTCACTGTTACTGGTAAAGTTATGGGCTACGGAAGACGGAATCAGACATACGGTATAATCGTATTCCGCAATCTTCGTAATCGGACTGCGCAAGGCCTCCAGCCCCCGGTGATAACATTCCTTAATACACCGGCCGCAGTTTACGCAAATCTCATCATCAATTTTTATCTTGCCGTCTTTCTGAGAAATCGCCCCAGTCGGACAAGATTTGACACATTTCAGACATTTTGTACATGTATCTAATCCGTATTTAATTACACTTTTCATTGTTCTACAAATCCGATCAAGAGATGTGTTCCCTCGCTCGAAGATGAAATCGAAAATTCATCCGATACCCGTTTGATATTCGGTAACCCCATGCCGGCACCAAACCCCATTTCCTTGGCTTCCATGCTGGCCGTGGAGAATCCTTCCACCAAAGCTCTCTCAATATCCGGGATACCAGGTCCGACGTCATCAAACGACAAAGTCACCTTCCCGTCATCTTCCACGTTAAACGTAATGTCACCGCCCAGCGAATGGATAATCATATTGATTTCCGCTTCGTAACAGGCAATTCCGATCCGCCGTATCGTAGAAGGTGAAATACCGGTCTCCTTTAAAAGTCTTTTTACTTCGACTGAAACTTTTCCTGCATTCACAAAATCATTCTTTTTTACATTGTACTCTTTAGTTAATATCAAGGCCCTTGATCCCCTCGTTTCCTAAGCATACGCATGCATCAAACATAGTCTTCGGCGATTTGAAGAAATTGAACCCCAAATCCTTCGCTGCTTCAATTAACGTCTCATCGGTATGCTTATCTCTTACAAAAACGACGAAATCAACATCTAACATCATCGCCGTTCTAAATGCCTGAGGATTACACAATCCCGTGATAAAAACCAACGATTCGTTATGATTCTTGATTAACGCAAGAGCATCGCTCATTAAATCTGTTGCGAAACAATATTCATAGTCCTTGTCCAACATGTCTTCATCCTGAACAAACACTTGCTTAGCATCAAGAATCTCTAAAATTTTTCTTGCTTTCATTATCCCTCGCTAAGTAAATTCTTTACTGTGTCGAACACTTCGTTGCTGTCCAGACAGCTCTTATACACTCTGCCATCAATTGTTACTACAGGTGCCAGACCACAAGCCCCTAAGCAACGTGTTGCATCCAAAGAGAACAAACCGTCTTCACTGGTTCCGTTAACCGGTGCTTTGGTGATTTCCTGGATACGATCAATAATCTTTTGAGATCCCTTTACGTAGCAAGCAGTTCCCAGGCAAACGTTGATGACGTGTTTACCTTTAGGTTCCGTGGAAAACTGAGTATAGAAGGTAACAACACCATATACTTCAGCAACGCTGGTACCTACCGCAACGGCAATCTTTTCCATTGCTTCAAAAGGAATGTAGCCCAGTTCGTTTTGAACGTCGTGCAACATTAACTTTGTAGGTCCCGGTTTTCCCATATGACGCTTGCAGATTTCGTCAATTTTCAATAGGGACGCTTCATTCAGTTTTTTCATTGTATTCCCCTTTTCTTTCTACGGGTGCACATACCCCCGCGCTATATAATTATACAATCAATCCCCATCTCTCACAATACTTTTGTGTTTTCTTTCACAATTTGTAAAACGCTTTCTTTGCACAAAAAAAGTGGCTTTTCATCGCCACTCTTTTCGTTTCTTATTCGTTGTATAAGTTTGTGAAATCACTCAGACCGAATGTCTGCAAGAACCGTTCAATGGCTTCCTTGCAATCCGCAGCCGGTGTAAACTTCACGTTCATACGGTTAAACGTATCCATCGTCATGGAAGCGCTCGGGACACCCAATGCTTCCTGACCTACCGCATCCATATCTGCCTTCAGCGTATCAATATCCTTCGGTGCATACGCAGCCATGTTTGCGAAGATTGCTTCATACGCTTCCTTCTTTTCCGCATAAGCAGCCGGCTTTACAAATACGGCAGCCTGCGGATAGTTTTCCAGACCCGTTACGTCTTTCCAAGCCTGCTGGAAATCACCAACCAGTTTGAATGTTCCTTCGCTCTTTGCCAATACGTTTGTGCATACCGGTTCAGCAACCACACCGGTTGTATATTGACCGGACAACAAGGCAGCCGCAACATCACTGGTTGCGTTGAACCATTCGATATTGACTTCCTTACCTTCGAATACCGTATTCAATACCTTGTTCGGAACTGCATTCTGTCCAAACGCAATCATATCCGTAACCGTATCAATCGTTACGGTTTCATCACTGCTTACCAGATACAGGTTACCCCAGGTAACAACACCTGCCAGACGATATTCCGTAGCACCCTTACTGATCAGTGTAGCACCCAGATTAACCGGTGCAATGACGATATCGTATTCGCTGTTCGGAGCCGTCAGGGCAGCCGTCAGCGCATCCGCACCATCCATCGTGGTGATGACGTTCTGATCCTTAGCTGTTGCATAATAACCCAGCAACGACATGCTAGGAGCGCCCTTCGGAGCCAATACCGTTAAATAATCCGTAATTTCCGGAGTCGTTTCTTTCTTTCCGCATCCTGTCAAAAGGATAGCAGCCAACAATAATACACTTAAAAACTTTTTCATACCAAACTATCTCTTCTCAAAAATTTCCCTTTCTAAGCTCGTCACAAACTCATCCAGAGACATCGTAACGGTATCCTTGGAACCGTGACGACGTACCGTTACGGTATTGCCGTTCACTTCTTCATCACCGATAACGATTTCCACCGGAATCTTTTTGATCTGCGCTTCACGAATACGATAGCCCAGTTTTTCATTTCTGTCATCTACAATGCTCGTAATCTTATGTTCCTGTAACAGGTTCGCGATCTTCTTACTGAATTCCGTATGGATTTCCGTATTAACCGGAATGATTGCCACTTGTTTCGGAGCCAGCCACAAAGGGAATGCACCGGCATAATGTTCGATCAGAATACCGATGAAACGTTCCACAGAACCGAAAATAACACGGTGTAACATAACCGGACGCTTCTTGGAACCGTCAGAATCCACATACGTTAACTCAAACCGTTCCGGCAGGTTCATATCCAGCTGAATCGTACCGCACTGCCATACTCTGCCCAGAGAATCCGTAATATGGAAGTCCAGTTTCGGCCCATAGAACGCACCGTCACCAGGGTTAATCTTGCAAGTCTTACCGGCAGCATGACAAGCCGCTTCCAAAGCCGCTTCGCTGCGATTCCATACTTCCAGATCCCCGATATACTTTTCTTCCGGACGCGTACTCAGTTCAATGTCATACGACAATCCGAAAATGTTGTACACACGGTCGATAAACTTAATCAGACGAACTACTTCACTTTCAATCTGATCTTCTCTCATAAAGATATGTGCATCATCCTGTGTAAAGTTGCGTACCCGGAACAAGCCGTTCAACGCACCGCTTGCTTCATGACGATGTACCAGACCCAATTCACCGCAGCGAATCGGCAGATCCTTATAGGAATGCATGCTGTTTTTGTAAACCAGCATACCACCCGGACAGTTCATCGGTTTAATCGCAAACTGCCGTTCATCAATAACGGAAGTATACATATTTTCCCGGTAATTTGCCCAGTGACCGGACGTTTCCCACAATTCCTGGTTCAGCATAATCGGCGTCTTGATAAATTCATATTCTTCCTTCATATGTTCTTCATACCAGAAATCTTCAAGTCTTTTACGCAATAACATTCCATCCGGCAGCCAGAACGGGAATCCCGGACCATATTCCGAAAACATAAACAATCCCAGTTCCTTACCCAGCTTCTTATGGTCACGCTTCTTTGCTTCTTCCAGCATATGCAGATACTCATCCAGAGCTTCCTGTGTTTCGAAACAGATACCGTAAATACGCTGCAGCATCTGGTTGTTCGCATCACCCTTCCAGTATGCACCGGAAGCCTTCAGAAGTTTGAAGTATTTCAATTGTTTTACGGATTCTACGTGAGGTCCTCTGCACAGATCCACGAAATCACCCTGACGATAACACGTGATTACCGTATTTTCTTCGTCCATGTGATTGATCAGATCTACCTTATACATATCTTCCTTGAACATTTCCAGTGCTTCCGCCTTGGAAATTTCTTCCCGGACAATCCGCTTACCGTCCTTGCTGATCTTCTTCATTTCCTTTTCAATCTTCGCAAAGTCGTTTTCGTTAATCGTTTCTCCGCCAAGATCGATATCGTAATAGAAACCATCCGTAATAACCGGTCCTACCCAGAATTTAGCCTGCGGATACAAGTGCTTGACAGCCTGTGCCAGCAAGTGTGCACAAGAGTGATTCAACACATTCAAATTTGCATCTTCTTTAATGTTAATCATAACTTTCCCCTTTCCAAATAAAAAAGACATCCTCCAAAGGACGTCATCAACGTGGTACCACCTTATTTGCTTCTCAAGATCGTTAACGCCGACTGACGGAATGCCATTTCCTGCACTCTACTCCTAAGTGGTAACTTCCACAAGCTTCATAAGATTTTCACCGTCCATCTTACTCTCTGCATTCACCTGAAGAAGTCATGTCTTATTCTTTGTATATCGATATTGTTATACTCGTTTTTTATATGTTTGTCAATCATCCGAACCGCAAAAGGGGATAACCTTGTAAGTTATCCCCTCTCTTGTTATTCTTTCAGGATTTCTCGCCTTTTTGCGTACTAGTTATTGTCCGCAAGTCTTTTCTTGCTTTCCAGCAGGATAAACAACAGAGCGATGCATCCGCCGAACATTGCGATGTAGGTTACTGCAGATGAACTGTCAGCTGTATCTACTACTTCATAATCGTTCGTGATGGTTACTTCAGGTACGAAGTCAATCTTTACTTCTGCTGCCGGGTTATCGATGGTTACCGTCAACTTGCCGTGGCTTGTTACGATATTTCCTTCTTCGTCAACTTCGGCTACATAGTATGTCTTCGGTTCACCTAAGTCTGCCAATGCTACCGTCATTTCAATTGTCTGGCTGCTTGTGCCTTTCATTGCGATCGGTGTGATTTCTCCGTAAGGGATTGTCATTTCAGCATCTTCGAACAATTGTACAAAGAATACTTTCTTCGTCTTTGTTGCCTTATGGTTTTCCTTGTAGATCTTGGTAACCTTCAGCTGACCTTCATAGTAGTGTTGAACGAAACGGTAGTTGGTAATCGTCATCGTATCATCACTATATGTTGTGTCGTAGTCTTCCAGGATTTCTTCACTACATGTGTAGACGATTTCCTTTCCGTTTTCATACTTCGGAAGATCCTTCCATGTGTATGTCCACTTATCCAATGTATAGGTGAATCCTTCGATTGCTTCCGTTCCGACAAAGTTATCTTTTGTCAGATGTACCGTGTCAATTAACTTACCGTTAGCATACAGGTAGATAGTAATGGATTCCGGACGAATCTTTTCGATGTTGTTTTCATCGTCCCACAACTTCGTTACTGTTAAGTCGGTTAATTCTACTTCATGCGTATTGGTAACGTTCAGATGAGCGTCATCATACGTTGTGTCGTAATCGTTAACCT
>JABUSI010000064.1 GCA_021442745.1 Erysipelotrichaceae bacterium
TCGGGAATGCGGTGTGTTATGTGGCATGGAATATTGCCAACGTACAGCTGGGAATCGTAAAGTGCAGTGCGTATATTTACATGACACCGTTTATTACTTTGATTGTAGGGTATCTGGTGTTGCAGGAAGCGATTTCCTGGATGGCGGTGGCCGGTGCGGTATGCATCATTGCCGGGATGATATTGTCAAACAGGAAACAGGGGGAATAAGGTATGAAATGTACGATGCTGGGAACGGGTCATGCGATGGTTACGGAATTGTATAATACCTGTTTTGTGCTGGAAGAGAACGGAGAGTATTTTCTTACGGATGGCGGAGGCGGAAATCGTCTTCTGAAACAATTGTCGGAAGTACACATAAACCTTACGGATATAAGGACGGTTTTTGTGACGCATAAACATACGGATCATATTATGGGAATCGTATGGTATTTACGGGTGATGTGCCAGTCGATGTCAAGAGGGAAAGTAACCGGGGAAGCGACGGTATATGCCCATGAAGAAGTCATCGGTATTCTGCGTTCGATGATTACGATGGTATTGGATGCGAAGGATCTGGTATGTCTGGATAAAACGCTGCATCTGGTGGCAATAGAGGATGGAGAAACGAAAACGATTCTGACCCATCCGGTAACCTTCTTTGACATTCATTCCACCAAGGCGAAGCAATTCGGTTTTACGATGGAGTATGAGGGAAAGAAACTGACGTGTTTAGGAGATGAACCGTACAATCCGCTCAATGAAGAATATGTCAGAAACAGTGAGTGGCTGTTTTGCGAAGCGTTCTGCCTGTATGGAGAACGGGACGTGTATCATCTGTATGAAATCCATCATTCGACGGTGAAGGATGCGTGTGAACTGGCAGAAACGCTGTCGGTACACAACGTGGTTCTGTACCATACGGAAGAGAAACATAAAAACAGAAAAGAACTGTACACCAAAGAAGGACAGCAGTATTTCCATGGAAATATTATTGTCCCGGAAGATCTCGAAACGATGGCATTATAAAAAGCGGATTGCCCGCTTTTTTTGTTTATTGATAGCGTACGGCGGTACCGCTGGCAAGCACGGTAATCGTGCAGTCCATCAAAGAACCGATGGAATAGCGTACGTTGATGACAGCGTCAGCGCCTAATCGTCTGGCATCTTCTTCCAGATGCTTTGTGGCCAGGCCTCTGGCATCGTCCAGAAGTTCGGAATATCCTTTGACTTCATTGCCGAATATTTTTTTGAAATCGGACCGGATGTTTTTGTCGACAGTACGCGCAACAACAGCGGATCCGCTGACAAGACCTAATGTCTGTAACTGTTTTCCGGACAGGAAATCGGTATTTACCAGTAACATGGTACATTCCTCCTTAAAAAAATACGTATCTGTCCGATACGCCCTAACAAAATAAGTATAGCATAGAAAAAATAATATTATCAGTATGTTTTTTCTCAAATATTCTCCTTATTATATAGATGAACAAAGAAAGGGTAGCATAAGCTGCAAAAGGGACAGACCAATGGACAATCAGCAGATTTCAGCGTTTCATAGAAGCTTGTGCTATGAAACGAACACAGACTTCTGAGTATCGGAACTTATAAACAATCACGCCGGTTAGGCAACAGTAAAAAAACACAATTTGAAAGAAGAAAAAAGAAGTTTGGGCATACCACAAGTAAGATAAAATTACAGAGCCAAAGTAAACGTAAGTGCTCACCAAATACAATTGAATAACAGACAGGATTACTTCGACAAAGAGGTAATCTTTTTATTTGTAGGCACGTGTAAAGAAACAGAAACAAATGTAAGAATTTTCATAAACAATGAAAGAAATTACATTATTATCATGAAATTGATGGTTTATTTCAGTGTGAATTAGGGTATAATCTTATTTGTCTTAAAAAAGGAGGAGTGTAGGATGCTACCAGCTACGTTTTATAAAGAAACACGAAAGAGATTAGCAGAAACCATGAAAGATAATTCTTTTTATTTCTGCCACAGTGGAGTAGAAGTGGAATCTACACATGATGAAACATTCCGGTTTGAACCGTATCGTAACTTTTTGTATCTGACCGGATTGGAACGACCGAACGCCATTCTGCTGATTACCAAGCAGAACGGAAATGTGGACGAAGTATTGTTTATGCATATTCCGACGGAACGGGAACAACGCTGGACGGGTGTCACGTTCCATGTGGAAGAATTGCGGCAGCAGACGGGTATTCAGAGAATTCAGGGACTGGAAACCTGGGAGGATGTGATTTCCCGGATGATGTTCAAGGGATTCGTACAGGATGCTTATATGGATATGGCTCGCTGGAGAATGAGCTATGCCCGGAACAAGGAACAGCAACTGGCTCATGAACTGCAGGATGCGTATCCGTATCTGCAGATGCATAATGCGTATCCGACGGTATGCAAGATGAGAACGATCAAGCAGAAACCGGAAATTGAAGCGCATCGCCGTGCCTGCAAGATTACCGAAGCGGGTGTGAAGAACATGTTACGGAACATGAAGCCGGGTATGATGGAATATGAAATTGAAGCGTATTATGATTTCGAACTGAAACGCAACGGTGTACGGACACCGGCGTTCTGGACGATTGCCGCTGCCGGTAAGAACGCATGTATCATGCATTATATGGATAACAACAACCCGACGAAGGACGGGGATATGATTCTGTTTGACCTGGGTGCACAATCCGATTGGTATTGTGCGGATGTCAGCCGTACCTATCCGGTAAACGGTAAGTTTACCGAACGGCAGAAACAGTTGTATAACGTTGTATTAAAGGGTCTGGAAGTGGCGGAAAGCCTGTCAAAGCCGGGTCAGAAGAAAAACGAACTGCAACTGATTTCCAAGCAGGTTATGGCGGAAGAACTGGTTAAGATCGGCAAGATTGAAAAGCCGGAGGAAATCGATAAGTATTACTTCCATGGTTCCGGACATTATATCGGTCTGGATACCCATGACGTAGGGGATACGGATGATACGATTCTGGCGGAAGATATGATGTTTACACTGGAACCGGGTCTGTATTTCGACGATGAAGAAATCGGTATCCGGATTGAAGATACGATTCTGATTACTAAGGACGGTTGTGAAGTGCTGTCCGGTGGTATTCCGAAGACGGTGGAAGATATTGAAGCGTATATGGCAAAAGGAGAATAAGCATGACAAAATACATTCTGAAACGTATTGTAATGAGTATCTTTGTCATTTTCCTGATTGCTACCGCTACGTTCTGGCTGTGCCGGGCTATTCCGGGTGGTCCGTTCGATAAGGAAAAACCTTTGAACGCGACGACCATTGCGAACTTAAACAAAAAGTTCCATCTGGATAAGCCGGTCAGTGAACAGTACGTGGATTACATGGTAGGAGTTGCGAAATTTGACTTTGGTCCTTCCTATTACCATATCAACGAATCCGTTAACGATTATATCGACCGGTGTTTCCCGGTTTCCATGACACTGGGTGTCTGGGCGATGATTGTGGCGACACTTTTGGGTATTCCGGCGGGAATTGTCAGTGCCCTGAAACAGAACGGCTGGCAGGACAACATACTGAAAGTACTGACGACGTTGTTTGTGTCGTTACCGAACTTCGTTATCGCATCCGGGCTGATGTATTTTCTGGGTATTAAATTACGGTTGCTTCCGGTTTCCATGTGGGGAACCTGGAAGGAAATGGTGATGCCGGTACTGGCACTGGCAGCCTATCCGTTGTCCTATTTCACCAAGATGATGAAGTCCAGTATGCTGGAAGTATTAAACAGCGATTACATCCGTACCGCAAAGGCAAAGGGTGCATCCAACTTTATCGTTATTTACAAGCATGCCTTAAAGAACGCCCTGCTTCCGATCATCACCGTTATGGGTCCGATGTTCGCCAGTATCATTACCGGTAGTTTCGTTGTGGAAAAACTGTTCGTTATTCCGGGATTAGGTCAGGAATTCACAAAGTCCATTTTCAACCGTGACTATACGATGATTATGGGGCTGACGATTTTCTATTCGATTTTATTGATTGCGTCCATTCTGATTGTTGACGTGTTGTATGCGGTGGTTGACCCTCGTATCAAGTTAGGAAAGGAAGGTAAGTAGTATGAGTGAAATGAATCCTATTTCCTTCAAAAAGGTTCCTAAGTCCGAGAAGAATACCGAAAAGATCCTGCGTCCTTCCAGTACGTTCTTAAAGGATGCATGGTATCGGTTCAAAAGAAACAAGTTAGGATTGTTCGGTGCGGCAATCATTATCCTGATGATTTTGTTTGCGGTATTCGGTCCGATTGTGATCAAGGCCGATTATATGACCCAAAATCTGAGTATGGCGTATCAGGGGCCGAGTGCAGGGCACCCGATGGGTACCGATGCGTTGGGCCGTGACTTGTTTGTCCGTATGGCGTACGGTGCGCGGATTTCCTTGTCCTGCGGTTTCGTAGCGGCATTGATTTCCCTGGTCATCGGGGTTACCTACGGTACGATTGCCGGTTTTGTCGGCGGTGCCGTGGATAATGTGATGATGCGTATTGTGGATATTATCAGTTCCATTCCGTCCATGTTGTATCTGATTCTGTTCATGGTGGTATTGGGAAACAGTTTATGGAACGTATTCCTTGTGATCGGTATTACCGGATGGCAGGGTATGGCGCGTCTGGTGCGTGGGGAAGTATTGTCCCTGAAACAGAGAGAGTTTGTGTTAGCGGCGAAAGTATCCAACGTGTCCAACTGGAATATTATGTGGAAGCATCTGATTCCGAATGCGTTCGGTCCGATTATTGTTTCCATGACGTTAAGCATTCCGAGTGCGATTTTCCTGGAAGCATCCCTGCAATTCTTAGGATTAGGTATTACGGCACCGATGCCGAGCTGGGGTGGTCTGGCTCAGGAAGGTATCGGGGCAATCCGGACGTTCCCGCATATGTTGTGGTATCCGGCATTGTTCATCAGTATTACGATCCTGGCATTCAACTTTATGGGTGATGCGTTACGGGATGCGTTAGACCCGAAACAGAACTAGGAGGAAAGTATGGCAAAAGTATTGGAAGTAAAAGACTTATGTACATCCTTTTTTACCAAGTTCGGGGAAGTAAAAGCGGTAAACCACGTCAGTTTTGACTTGGAAGAAGGCGATGTACTGGCAATCGTAGGAGAGTCCGGTTCCGGAAAGAGCGTAACCTCGATGTCCGTTATGGGACTGGTTGCCAAAGGCGGTAAGATTGTAAACGGCGAGATTAATTTCTGCGGACAGAATCTGGTCGGCTTACCGGAAAAAGAAATGGAAAAGTTGCGCGGTAAGGAAATGAGTATGATTTTCCAGGACCCGATGACTTGTCTGAATCCGGTGTTTACCATCGGAAACCAGATGGAAGAAGTATTGAAGTTCCACCACAAGGAAATGGACAAACAGCAGCGGCATGACAAGATGATTGAAATGCTGGAAAAGGTCGGTATGTCCAATCCGGAGGAACGTCTGAAACAGTATCCGCATGAATTGTCCGGCGGTATGCGTCAGAGAATCATGATTGCGCTGAGCTTGCTGTGCAGTCCGAAACTGTTGATTGCCGATGAACCGACGACGGCTCTGGACGTAACGATTCAGGCACAGATTATGGATTTAATGAGAGAACTTTCTCAGGAAATCAATACGTCTATCATTCTGATTACTCATGACTTAGGTGTAGTTGCATCTATCGCAAAACGTGTTATTGTTATGTATTGCGGTCAGATTGTGGAGAATGCAGCCATCAAGGAACTGTACTACAATCCGAAGCATCCGTATACGTGGGGGCTTCTGAAAGCATTGCCGCGTCTGGATATGAAGGAAAACGAACTGCAGCCGATTCCGGGATCTACTCCTGACTTGTTATTGGAAATGAAAGGCTG
Organism: Erysipelotrichaceae bacterium; assembly: GCA_021442745.1. Taxonomy (GTDB): domain Bacteria; phylum Bacillota_I; class Bacilli_A; order Erysipelotrichales; family Erysipelotrichaceae; genus RGIG4607. Next base: position 5,875 of record JABUSI010000064.1, read on the forward strand.
TCCGTTCTTTGACCGTTGCGAACATGCGATGGAATGCTGCCGTGAGGCACAGCCGCCGTATTACGAAGTGGAACCGAACCATCTGGTAAAGTGCTGGCGGTATCATCCGGATTTTAAGGAGGAACCATAGTATGGAAGACAAGAAAGTATTGGTCCAAGTTAAAAATCTGAAAAAATATTTCAATATGGGTGGCGGCGGATTGTTCGGTAAAAAGAATGCTGCTATCCTAAAAGCTGTGGATGACGTAACCTTTGACATCTACGAAGGAGAAACCTTAGGGTTGGTAGGTGAATCCGGTTGCGGTAAAACGACGTTAGGCCGTACGATTATGCGTCTGTACGATCCGACGGGCGGAGAAATCCTGTTTGAGGGAACGGATATTTCCAAAATGAACGCCAAGGAATTGTCACCGTTCCGTAAAAACATGCATATGATCTTCCAGGATCCGTATGCATCACTGAACCCTCGTATGACGGTCAGTGAAATCATCATGGAATCCATGATTAATGATACCGATTTACCTGCTGACAAGCGAAAGGAACGTGTTCTGGAACTGCTTGATCTGGTAGGATTAAATAGTGACCATGCTACCCGGTTCCCGCATGAATTTTCAGGCGGACAACGGCAGCGTGTCGGAATTGCCAGAAGCTTGGCGGCAAATCCGAAATTCATTGTCTGCGATGAACCGATCAGTGCCCTGGATGTTTCCATTCAGGCACAGGTGGTGAACCTTTTGAAGGAATTGCAGCACAAGTATGGTCTGACCTATTTATTTATTGCCCATGATTTATCCATGGTGCAGTATATTTCGGACCGGGTAGGTGTTATGTACTTAGGTAAGCTGGTGGAACTGGCGGATTCGGATACGTTGTATTCCCGTCCGTTGCATCCGTATACCGAAGCCTTAATGTCTGCCATTCCGATCCCTGATCCGGATACGGAAGAAAACAAGCGCCGGATTATTGTCGAAGGAGAAGTGCCTTCCCCGATCAATCCGCCGTCAGGATGCGCGTTCAATACGCGTTGTCCGAAGGCTGCAGACCGTTGCCGGAAAGAATGTCCGAAGTTACAGGAAATTCAGCCGGGACATTTTGTAGCTTGTCATTTGTATGAGAAATAAAATGGAGGGAAAAGAAACATGAAGAAGTTATTTTTGGCAGTTCTTTCATTGTTGATGGTTGTAAGCTTAGCAGCTTGCGGCGGATCAGACAACAATGGCGGAAACGAAACAACAGGACCAAAAGTTATGAACTGTAACGTTGGTTTCAGTCCTGATACTTTTGACCCGCAGGCATCTAACGTGTTGGAAAACGCTATCGTTACCAACCAGATTTATGATTATTTATTGAGAGAAAACGGTAAGGGTGAATTCGAACCTGCTTTGGCTGAAAGCTATACAGTAAGCGAAGACGGTACGGTTTATACTTTCACATTGCGTGAAGGTTTGACATTCGAAGACGGTTCTCCTTTGACCGCTGCAGACGTTGCGTTCTCTTATGAACGTGGTTTGGATCCGAACAACGCATTTGACTATGCATACCAGATGTACTACATCAAGAACGGTGCTGCATTCAATGCCGGTGAATGCGCTGCTGAAGATTTGGGTCTGGAAGTTGTAGATGACAGAACATTGGTTGTTACTCTGGAATCTCCGACTGCTTACTTTGCATCTTTGACAGGCTTCAACACATTCGGTGTTGTTTCCAAGGCTTATGTTGAAGGTTGCGAAACATATGGTGTTGATGAAAACTCTACATTGGCATCCGGACCATTCAAGGTTGCTGAATTTGTTAAGGACCAATATGTTAAGTTCGTTAAGAACGAAAACTACTGGGATGCTGCTAACGTTAAACTGGATGAAGTTTACATGTATGCAGTAACCGATTCTTCTACGGAAGTTTCCATGTATGAAACAGACAAGTTAGACTTCACATTCATGTCTATGGGTACTGCTGACTCTATGCGTTTTGCTTCTGAAGGTACATTGAAGACATGGTCAAGCTTGAATACACGTTATGTAATGGTTAACCATCAGAAGGAAGTTTTACAGAACGTTAACGTTCGTAAGGCATTGGTATTGGCTTTGGATCGTAAGGCATTGGCTGAAAACGTAGTTACCAACTCCGTTGCAGCAGGCGGATGGATTCCGGCTGGTATGGCTGCTGTAGATGATCCTACAAAACTGTTCCGTGAAGCTGATTTCTTACCGGAAAGCGGCGATGTTGCAGAAGCTCAGAGATTACTGGCTGAAGCTGGTTATCCGAACGGTGAAGGATTCCCTACAACATTGGAATTGGTTTACACAACAAGTGATGCAAACAAGGTATTGGCTGAAGCTATCGTTGAAATGTGGAGACAGAACCTGGGTATTACGGTAATCGCTCAGAACCTGGAAGGTACTGTACGTCGTGACCGTAAGAATACCGGTGACTATGACTTCTCATTGGATGGCTGGTCAACAGACTACCTGGACCCATATTCATTCTTCGAAGTATTTGAAACAGGTAACATGTACAACCAGGCTAACTACTCTAATACGGAATACGACAAGTGCCTGAATACAGCTAAGAACTCCAACGATCAGACTGTTCGTCAGCAAGCTATGACAGAAGCAGAAAAGATCTGGATGGAAGATATGGCTTCCTTGCCACTGTACGTATCCACAAAGAGCTACCTGGAAAAGGATTATGTAACCGGTGTAGTTCGTTCATTGATGGGTCAGTATGACCTGAAGTGGGCAGACGTTAACAAATAAGAAAAACGTTTACTAACAGAAGGAAGCCGGTAAAACTGGCTTCCTTTTATTAACAGAAGGAGGATACCATGGAAAAGGAAAGAATTTTAGCTCCTTACGGAGACGTCAACATTCCGATGTTGAAAGAATTTAGTGAAGCGAAGGGAATCAGCGGGCATGAAGCCGGGGCAAGCCGTTGCATGAAGAAATGGCTGGAAGGCTATGCCGATACGTTTGAATATGACAATCTGGGCTCTTTGCTGGCGACGAAAAAGGGGACGAAATCAGAAAAAGGACCGAAGATTGCGTTGTTCGGTCATTTGGATGAAGTCGGATTCTATGTCAGAAGTATTGAAGAGAGCGGATATATCAAGGTTGCTCAGGCGGGCGGATTCTGGCCTCACGTTCTGATGGCGCAGGAAGTGATGCTGACAACCCGGGAAGGAAAAGAGTATTACGGTATGATCAGTGCGTGCCCTCCTCACGGAATGGGTCCGGAAGCTGCGAAGACCGTTAAGAAATTAGATGAACTGTTCTTGGATTTCGGTGTGTGCGACAAGCAGGAAATCGAAGATCTGGGTATCCGGGTAGGAGATATGATTACCCTGGTATCCGAATTCAAGGAAATGGCCAATCCGAACTTCTTAATGGGAAAAGCCTGGGATGACAGAATCGGTGCAGCCGTTGCGACGGATGTGGTTCGTCATCTGAAGGGTGAAGAACATCTGGCGGATGTTGTAGCGGTTGGCTCCGTACAGGAAGAAACGGGTTTGCGTGGTGCAAGAACGGCAGCTCATATGGTGGATGCGGACATTGCGATTGCGTTGGATGTAACGCTGGCAAGTGACGTACCGGACAGCAAGTACGGTGCCCCTCTGGCAAGCGGTGTGACGCTGGGATTTATGGATGGTTCGGTGATTGCGAACCGGGAACTGATGTATTACATGGAAGATCTGTGTAAGGAAATGGGCATCAGTTTCGTGTATGACTTTATGCTGGTCGGCGGTACGGATTCCGGAGAAATCCACAAGTCCAAGAATGGTGTCGTCAATATGACGATGTCGATTCCGGCTCGTTCCATTCATTCGCAACGGGCCATCATTCATCGCAAAGATGTTGCCGATACGGTAAAGGTATTGACGGAGTTCTGTAAGAGAGTGGACTGGGACTTGGTGGAAAAATTCAAGGCCAGCAACCGGTAGGAGAAAGTTATGGCAAGAGATCTTACATTGGAAGCGTTGGGACAGTATACCGAAGAGTATCTGGAAAACCCGACCAAACGGGCAGTCAGACGGGCATTGTTTAAGAGTGATATCGTCGATGCTGCCGAAATTATGGAAAACAAGCAGAACGTGATGGGACGGTTCAGCATTGATATTCCGACGATGGGAGCTACCAGTCAGGGAAACAGCGGCCGTTGCTGGATTTTTGCGGGAATGAACGTATTCCGTGAAATCATTGCGAAGAAGTGTAACATCAAGGATTTTGAAATTTCCCAGAATTACGTAGCGTTCTACGATAAACTGGAAAAGATCAATTTCTTTCTGGAATCCGTCATCGATTTACGCGATAAGGACTATACCGACCGGACGTTGTGGTGGGTATTGACCCAGGGTGTCAGTGACGGCGGTCAGTGGGATATGCTGACGGCGGTCATTAAGAAATACGGTCTGGTTCCGAAGGATGCAATGCCGGAATCCTACCAGTCCTCTCATACCCGCTGGATGAACAAATTAATGAATCGCCGGTTGCGTCGGTTTGCGAAAGAAGTCAAGGATGTAAACGGCAACATGGAAGCGATTTATGCGTTGAAGGAAGAATGCGTAAAAGAAATGTACGGGTATCTGTGTACGTGTTTCGGAGTTCCGCCGAAGAGTTTCTCGTTTGAATACGTGGATGCGAACAACGAATACCATCTGGATGAAAACCTGACGCCGTATACGTTCTATGAAAAGTATGTCGGGGAAGATCTGGATGATTATGTCAGTTTAATCAATTCTCCGACTGACGATAAGCCGTATTATCAGATGTTCACGGTGAAGTATCTGGGTAGTGTCTGGGGTACGCCGATCCGCCATCTGAATCTGCCGATGGATGAATTCAAGAGTACCGTGCTGGCACAGCTTTCCGATAAGGAAGTGGTCTGGTTCGGTTCCGATTGCGGTAACTACGGTATCCGGAAGGAAGGTTCATGGGATCAGGCAAGTTTTGACTTTGCCGGATTGTTTGGGATGGATTTCGATCTGGATAAGGAACATGCGTTGTATACGTGTGAATCGGCCATGAATCATGCGATGGTACTGACGGGTGTAAACG
>JABUSI010000023.1 GCA_021442745.1 Erysipelotrichaceae bacterium
CGGTCATTATGATACGGTGCATCCGGCAGGGTCGTTTCCGGTAAAAACAGAAGGAAATAAGTTATACGGTCCCGGGGTGTACGATATGAAATCCGGTCTTGTTGCCGGAATCTGGTGTGTGAAGGCCTGTCAGGATCTGGGCTTGCCGTTAAACAAAAAACTGGTATTCGTATTCAACGGGGATGAAGAGACCGGAAGTGCAGAATCGAAGGAAATCATTGCACAATATGCGAAAGAAGCTTCTGCAGCGGTGATTCTGGAACCGAGTACGGATAGCGGGAATCTGAAAACCGGACGGAAAGGGATTCTGCATCTGTACGTCACCATTCACGGAAAAGCGGCTCATGCCGGCAACAATCATGCAGAGGGTGTGAATGCGATTGAAGAAATGGCAAGGGAAATTGTTGCTATTCAGAGTCTGACGGATTATGAAGCGGGAACGACGGTGAATGTCGGGGTATGCAGCGGTGGCAGTAAAGTGAACGTGGTACCGGATCTGGCCTTGTTTGAGGTGGATTGCCGGTTCAAAACGAAAGCCGAACGGCAACGGGTATGGGATGCCGTAACAAATCTTTCGGTATTTGACTGCCGGACCACCCGGGAAGTGAGTGGCGGGGCAGGAAAAATGCCGATGGAAGAAACAGAAGAGAATCTGAAACTGTTTGAAACGGCAAAAGAATGTGCCGCAATGGCCGGCCTTGACGTGGACCATGAGTTTGTGGGAGGCGGCAGTGACGGCAACGAAATCAGCGCGATGGGAATTCCGACCATTGACGGTATGGGGGCTTATGGTGCCAATGCGCATTCCAGGGAGGAATACATTGATACGGCACAATACATTCAGCGAATTGCCATGGTGACGCTGTTTGCGGGAAAACTGTAGTAAAAGGAGTCGGTAATGACTCCTTTATTCGTATATATTTTCTCTTCCGATCATGTAGTCAACGTCAAATTCGATTAACGTTGTCGTTTCCGTCATCCTGTCCGCAAACGGAACGTGATTCGGGTTGTTGTGATCAATGATGCGGTTTAAGCATTTCTTTTTGGTTTCGTAATCTTCCGTTACTTTCAGTGTACCGAACATCTGGATGGATTTGAAGTTGTGGGTACCGGCTTTGGCCAATCCCAGGTCTTTGGATAAGGTAAAGCAGGCACGCCTGCCGATGCCGTTGAGTTTGAAACCTTTTCTTCCGCAATGGAAATAGAGTTTACCGTCAACGACGATATGATTGATTCCGAAGGCATACGGTAAGCCGTCGGCGTCAAAAGCTAGGGTTCCGTATGTGATTTCATCCAGAAGACTCTCAATTTCTTTTCGGGATAACAATGTATGCGGTTTGCGGGATTTCGCCGGTAACGGGAAGGTTACCAGGGATTCGAAATCTTCTTCGTAGTTCAGTACCAGAACATCATGACGGACTGGCTTTTCAGCACCGTTTTTCAGAATATGGATCGGTTTATGGATTGTGGTTTTGTCGGCGGGAATTACAATCAGTAAGTTTTCATCGTAAGTCATGATAGGTCTCCTGTATATGATATACGATAAGTATATCGTATTCTGTCTTTGCGGGAAAAGAGGAAGATTTCCGGTTGGGCAGAATTCTGTCAAAAGTGATATACTAATGACAACATATTTAGGGGATTTTGTTATGGACAATGCTTATACAACCAAAAGACAGAGTTTTCTGGCTTATGCACAATACATACCGGAAGTGTTCCGTTACCATTTGGTCATCTGGGCGTTCACGTTTTCCAGTCTGGCTCTGGTACAGAATGCCAGCAAAAAACTTCTGGTAATGGGGAATCAGAATGCGATTACCAGCGGGGACTATTCTTTTTTGTTTACGACGTGGGAAGGATGGGTAATTGTTCTTCTGAATGTGGCAATTGTGCTGGTCTCGCTGTCGCTGGATATCAACGGTTTGCTGATTCTGGCGGATAAACTGGTAAAAAACGAAGAAGTCCGGGTTCTGAATATCATTAAAGAAGCGTTTCTGAGCATTCCGCGGTTGTTTACGAAGGAAGGTATTCTGTATATTGTCTATCTGGTTTTAGGAGCGCCGATTACCGGTGTCGGACTGATGATATCCGTAACGCAGAATATTTATGTTCCGCGTTTTGTGACGGATGTTATCTTTTCCAATCCGTTGTATCTTCTGGGGTTTGCGTTAGTGAACGTGGCTTTTGTGGCGTTTGCGGTGGTGAATTCTTTTGTGCTTCCGTATTGCATTCTGAAAAAAGAAAACGTCCGGAATGCGTTTGTCAAATCGTATGCCATGTTTAAGGAACACTGGAAAGATTTTATTGTAAATATCTTATATCTGTGGGCGGCTGTTACGGTTCTGAGCATAGCGATTGTGACCATTTTCAACAACATACCGGGAACACTGGAACTGAAACTTCATATTTCCGCCCAGTGGAAACGATTCTTCGTCATTTTGTTTTATGCGATGGGAGCTATGGTTTCGGCATCGATTCTGACGGTCAAGACACCGATGATGACGGTGGAACTGGTACGCCTGTTTTACAGTTACGAAGAAAACCGGGAAGTGTATCTGCAAAAGAAAACCGGAAAGATTGTCACCAAAGGGGCTGTCTGGTTATCCGGAATCATGCTTGCGATTGTCGTAATCTTCTCAGTCGGCGTCTATTATACGTTTGATTCGCTGGTTCCGAATGCCAAAGACAAGCAACTGATTTCTCATCGGCTGGGTGGAAATGCCGCCTGTGAAAACTCTGTGGAGGGTGCGGAAATTGCGATGGCGTTTGGGGCGGAAGGATTGGAAACGGATGTGCAGCGGACAAAGGACGGTGTATACGTAATCAATCATGACAATTCATTCAAACGGGTATGCGGTGTGGACCGGAATGTCCGGGATATGACGTATGATGAAGTGAAAGAGTTACGGATTACTTCCAGAGACGGTATGGTTTCACTGGTTCCGACATTGGATGAAGTACTGAATGTCATCAAGGACCGGGCTCATCTGTATCTGGAACTGAAAGGGGATACCGCCAATACGGAATGTGCCGATGAAATCGTTGCCATTCTGAAAGAAAAGGAAATGACGGATCAGGTAACCGTTGTTTCTCTGGATTATGAAGTGATTGATTATATCGAAACGACGTATCCCGAACTGGAAACGGGGTATCTGTATTTCTTCTATTACGGCAATATTGCGGATCTGCATTGCGATTTACTGATTATGGAAGAAGAAGCGGCATCCGCTGATATTGTGGATACCATTCATAATTCCGGAAAGAAAGCTTACGTATGGACCATCAACAATGCCGAATCCGCAAGGAATTTCTTAACGAGCAACATTGATGGTATCATTACGGATGAAGTACGGATGATTCAGCAACTTCAGGATGAATATACGCATCGCAGCGATCTGGATCTTCTGAAGGATTCTTTTAAATTTTAAAAAAAGGAGAACGACTATGATTACGAATTGGTTATTTGGACCGGAACATCTCATGATTACGGCCTGCGGCTTGTTTTATGCGTTACTGTGCGTGTTCAGCATTGTTACGGGGATAATTTACGCAACCGGAAAACGGCAGTTGAATCCGCTGGAATTATCCGATAAAACGGTGGCGAAACTGGATACGGACGAAAAGAAAGAAGCGTTTGCGAAGAAAATGGGAATTGTAACCTTTGTGGTAGGGATTGTACAGGGGATTACTTCCTTTGCGATTTTAAAAGGCGGTAATGCGGTGTTCTATGGCATTGCGGTAGGGTTTACGATTTTCTCCATCGGTTCGGTATCGGTGAAACTGAAGGGAAAAATCAATGCGTTTCCGATTCTGAAAGCGATTTGTTACATCAGCATTCTGATTGTATTGCTAATGAGTAAAAAGATGTTTCTGTAAGTGATAAAAGGATTGCATAACGAAAAAACAACGGGGACTTTTTATCCTGCAATGTAATACGTCCGGAAGGAAGGAAATGAAAATTTTTGACGGTATCAAAAAGGACAAGGAAATGCCCGGAGATATTCCGGCCAAAAAAGGAATGATAGGATATATTCTTGAACGTTACAGTGTAACCATCTTTACGGCACTTCTGGCAGTTTGTTTTCTTTTTGCGGGAATGACCCGGTTTATAAGCAGAAAAACAGAACATGTGTATGTTGTGCTGCTTAATAACAGTAAATGGTATTATCAGGAAGTGGATTCAGATGTATTCGATACATTTCTGAAGGAAAACGGGGTCGATATGACGGATATCATCCTTCATGTCAACGACGAATTGTTTATGGGGTATCATAACCGGACGGATCAGGATGATTCGGTTCGGCAGACCGTTACGTCTTTGTTTTTCTTAAACAAAGTCGATGTGTTTCTGGCAGACGAAGAACATTATGGTTTGTTCGCGAAAGACGGAGCGTTTCAGAACCTGAGCGAAGTATTGGAACCGGAAATTCTGAATCGATTCGAATTGTATTATGTTGACGAAAATCCGGTCGGCGTCGTTTTGCCTTTCGGCAGGGTTCATATGGCCGGATATTATGACGATGACGTGGTTGCCGGTATAGCCGTTAATTCGCTTAACGATGCGTATGCAGAGATCATTCTACGGTCACTGTTGGACGACTGATTAAAGGAGAAAGCGATATGAAGAAGAAACTCAGAAGGATTGCCTTTGGAATGCTGGTTGCGGCAGTTGTCTTTGTGGGATGGGCATTTCTGACAATGAGCGTTCCGATTGATTATCCGGGATGGCTGATGGATGTTATGCAGGTAGTTTATAAAGTATATCCTGTACTGATGATTCTTGTGTTTACGGCATCCTTCTTTGTGAAGGATTCCTGATGGATTGTATCCGCTACAGATAAATCCGGATTATGGCAGGAAAACGGATGTTTAAACCTGAAATCTGCCGGATAAATTGTATGTCTTACCATGTGAAATCTCTCGGAAACGGGAGGTTTTTTGTGACTTGATATACAAAATGTAAACGATTACAGAAAAATGTAAGCGTAATTTCATTGATTTATGAAAAAAATATCAATATATCGTTGACAACCGCTTACAATCAACATAAAATTAAACACATGTTGGAGGACATATTATGAAAAAACTATTTATTTTAGCACTTACTTGTATGTTGGCTCTCACAATGGTAGCCTGTGGCGGTAACGGTGGTAATGATACACCGGATACAAATACAGTAAAATCCGTAACTCTTGCAACAGATACGGATTTGATTTCCATGGATACCTCTCTGGCAACAGATGGTACTTCCTTCATCGCCCTTACCTTGTGTATGGCCGGTTTGGCTGAATTGGACGCAAACGGTACACCGATGCCGGATCTGGCAACGTGGACAGTATCCGAAGATGGCTTGAACTATGAATTTAAGATCAGAGAAGACGCTAAGTGGTCTAACGGAACTCCTGTTACAGCGTATGACTTCGAATACAGCTGGAACAGACTGATCAACCCGGATACGGCTGCTGATTACGCTTTCTTAATCGAAACCTGTTACATTACAGAATTCAAGGCAGTGGATGCTGCAACCTTCCAGGTTACGATGTCTCAGCCTTGTGACTTCTTCCTGGCTTTGTGCGCATTCCCTTCTTTGTTCCCGTTGAATCAGGAATACGTAGAATCCCAAGGTGACCAATACGCATTGTCAGTTGACAACATGATCTACTGCGGACCATATGTAATGACAGAATGGAACCAGAACGATCATTACTCATTCGCAAAGAATGCTGATTTCTACAACGCTGCTGCTTCTGAAATGGAAGAAATTACATTCCGTTATATCCAGGGTCAGTCTGCAGTATTGGAATATGAAAGCGGAAATATCGACTTCGTTAAGTTGACTTCCGAATTAATCGACACCTACTCAAGCAACGAAGGCTTCAACAAGAAGCTGGCAGGTTACCTGTGGTACTTGTCTTTGTATCAACCGGTTGAAGAACTGGCAAACGAAAATGTCAGAGCTGCGATCTTCTATGCAATTGACAGAGAAACCATCGCTGATAAGGTATTGAAAGACGGTTCTGTTGCTGCTGAAGGTATCGTTCCTGTCGGATTTGCATTCCACAACGGTGTGGACTATCGTGAAACCCAAGGTAAGGTTTGTGAGTTCAATTTGGATCTTGCAAAAGAATACTATGCTAAGGGTGCTGCGGAATTAGGTCATGACGTAACTTTGGAATTGTTGTATGAAGATTCCGACGTTTCCAAGAACGTTGCTGCTTATATCCAGAAGTGCTTGCAGGATGCAGGTTTCACAATCACTATGAAGTGTGAACCGAAGAAGACTCGTTTGTCTGATATGCAGAACGGTGATTACCAGGTAGCATTGCACAGATGGGGTCCTGACTATGCCGATCCTCAGACTTACATTGACTTGTTCACAACCAACGCATCCAACAACTATGGTAAGTATCATTCAGAAGAATACGATGCAACCGTATGGGAAGCTGAATTCGGTGCTTCTGCAGCGAACTCTGATGCAAGATGGAATTTAATGCTGGAAGCTGAAAAGATTCTGTTGGGCGACTATGCAGTAGTTCCTGTTTACCAGAATGGTGAAACAAACTTAATCAATCCGAAGTTAAGCGGAATTGAATTCCATGCCGGTGGTGTTGACAACTATCGTCATATGAAACTGGCTAAGTAATTTATTTTATTAAGTAAAAGGATCATAAGGGCGATTGATTAAAATCGCCCTTAATAGTTTAGTTGAAAGGAGAAAAACATGAAAAAGTATCTTATTAAAAGAATCATGATTAGTATAGCTACTCTTTTCGTAATTTTGTTAGTCCTCTTTTTAATGATGGAACTCATGCCGGGTTCTCCGTTTAACGATGAAAAACTGACGGAAGCGCAGAAAGCGCTGCTGTATGCGAAATATGGTCTGGATCAGCCGCTGGTTGTCCGGTTCTTTACGTATCTGAAGAATATGTTAACGGGGGATTTTGGTGTTTCTTATGCCATTAATAAGAACTATCCGGTTGCGTTGATGGTAAAGGAAAGATTATGGCTGTCATGTAAAATCGGTTTGTTAGCAGTGGTTTTAGGAACGATTTTCGGATTTGTTTTAGGAACGGTTGCGGCATTGAAGCACAATTCATGGGTGGATACCTTATGTTCGAGTATTGCGGTATTCGGGGTCAGTATTCCTTCGTATGTATTTGCGCTGGTGCTGTGTTATTTCGTGGCGTTCAAATTGAAGTTGTTTCCGATTCTGTACAATGCGAAAAAACCGATTGCATCCATTGTTTTGCCGGCACTGGCATTGTCGTTTTCACCGACGGCTTCCATTGCCCGGTTTGTCAGAAGTGAAATGCTGGACGTTTTGAATTCGGATTACATCCTGTTGGTAAAAGCCAAAGGGATTAAGGATTACAAGATGATTTTTTCACACGTATTACGGAATTCCCTGATTCCCGTCATCACGGTTTTGGGACCGATTATGGTTGGCTTGCTGACGGGTTCCTCTGTTGTAGAGAAAGTATTCGGTATTCCGGGTGTCGGTTTATTGTTAATCAACGGTATTCAGTATAACGATTATAACGTAACCATTTCCTGTGCATTTGTGTATTCGCTGATGTACGTGGTTGTTATGCTGATTGTCGATATTCTGTACGGATTCATTGATCCGCGTATCCGCATCACAAAGGAGGGTAAGTAAAATGTCAGATATCAATAACTACGAATATGTTGAAGACGATTTTACGTTTGCTCACGATGCGAATGAAAAACAACTGGATGAAAACTACGTGGCGACTTCCTATTTAAAGGATGTCTGGGGTAACTTTAAGAAAAACAAAGGTGCCATTATCGGAACAATCATCATCGTGATTATTACGCTTCTGGCAATCTTCGGTCCGTATTTTAACGAATCCACATATATGTCCATCATTATTGACCATGCTTCGCTGACGCCGAGAATTCCGTTTCTGGAAAAGTTCGGGATTTTTGACGGTACGAACAAGGGCACGTTTGTGTATGAAAACTTCAAGGATGTTTATTACTGGTTTGGTGCCGATACGTTAGGCAGAGATTTGTTTACCAGAGTATGGGCAGGTACCAGAGTATCTCTGATTATTGCCTTCAGTGCCGTTATGATCGATATTTTTATCGGTATGGTGTACGGTATGGTATCCGGTTATTTCGGTGGCCGGATTGATATGCTGATGCAACGGTTTGCGGAAGTATTGAACGGAATCCCGACACTGGTTGTCGTAACCTTGCTGGGGCTGGTATTGCAGCCGGGTGTGGAATCCATCATCTTTGCGCTGATGATTACCGGTTGGATCCCGATGGAACGGATTGCGCGTGCGCAGGTTCTGAAAGTCAAGGAACAGGAATACGTTCTGGCTGCCAAGACGCTGGGTGCGAAAAACTTCATGATTATCTTTAAGGAAATCCTGCCGAATATCTTCGGCCAGGTCATTGTCACAAGTATGTTTTCGATTCCGAATGCGATTTTTACGGAAGCATACTTAAGTTTTATGGGACTTGGTGTTCCGGAACCGCTGGCTTCTTTAGGATCGCTGGTATCTGACGGATATAAGTCCTTAACGTCATATCCGCATATCATCTTGTATCCGGTTATTGTATTAGCCTTGTTAATGGTAAGCTTTAACCTGTTTGCGGACGGATTACGGGATGCGTTCGACCCTAAGATGTTGAACAAGTAGAGGTGTCTTATGGAAAAGTTTAAAAGAGATAAAAAAGAAAGAGTATTAATGGTAAGAGACCTCAACATATCCTTTAAGACCAACTATGGTATTGTAAATGCCATCCGTGGGGTAAGACTGGACCTGTTTAAAGGGGAAACGATTGCGATTGTAGGGGAATCCGGTTCCGGTAAGTCCGTTACGTGTAAAGCTTTGATGGGAATTCTGGATTCCAACGGTAAGATTGAAACCGGTGAAATCATCTTCAACTTTATCAATGAAAAAGGGGAAGAAGAATCCATTGATTTGACAAAAATAACGCAACAGGAAGTACGGTATCGTTTCTGCGGTAAAAAGATTGCGATGATTTTCCAGGATCCGATGACATCTTTGGATCCGACCATGACTGTCGGGAATCAGATTATGGAACCGATGATTGAACACTATAAGATTTCCAAAGCGGAAGCCAAGGAAAAAGCATTGGGTCTGTTGCAGGAGGTCGGAATTGATAACGTTGACAAACGGTTCAAACAATATCCGCACGAATTATCCGGCGGTATGAGACAAAGAGTGGTCATCGCGATTGCGCTGGCTTGCGATCCGGACGTATTGATCTGTGACGAACCGACGACGGCACTGGATGTTACCATTCAGGCTAAGATTCTGGAACTGATCAAAACGATTCAGGTGAAAAAGAATATTTCCGTTATTTACATTACCCATGATTTGGGCGTAGTTGCGAAGGTAGCGGATTATGTAGCTGTCATGTATGCGGGAAGAATTGTGGAAAAGGGTAACGTCAACGAAATCTTCTACGATCCGAGACATCCGTATACATGGGGACTTTTAGCTTCTATGCCGGATACGCATACGAATTCCAAGAGACTGTATGCGATTGCCGGGTCTCCGCCAAATCTGATGCAGCCGATTACGGGAGACGCGTTTGCGCCGAGAAATCCGTATGCGTTGAAGATTGACTATAAACTGGAACCGCCTCTGTATGATGTCGGAGGACAACACAGAGTCGCATCCTGGTTGTGTGACCCGCGGGCTCCGAAGGTAGAAATGCCGAAGGAACTGAAAGAACGTCTTGAGGTGATGAGAAGGGAGGCGGATATCCATGGATAAAACTCCTATCCTGGAAGTAAAGAATCTGAAACAGCATTTCCGTATTAACCGGAACTATACAACAAAAGCGGTTGACGGGATCAGTTTTAAGATTTACGAAGGGGAAACGTACGGTTTGGTTGGAGAATCCGGAAGCGGAAAGTCCACGACCGGACGGTCCATCATTCGTTTGTATCAGCCGACAAGCGGTCAGATTATTTTCAACGGAAGAGATATTTCCGGGAAATTGAGCAAGGAAGACGAAACGTATTTACGTACGAATATGCAGATGATTTTCCAGGATCCGATGGCTTGCCTGAATCCTCGTAAAAAGGTGAAGGAAATCATTGCACAGGGACTGGAGATTCACAATATCTGCAAGACCAAGGAAGAAATCGATGAAAAAGTCTATCACATTTTAGATAAAGTCGGTTTGTCCAGGGAACAGGCGACGCGGTTTCCGCAGCAGTTTTCCGGCGGTCAGAGACAAAGAGTCGGTATTGCCAGAGCGTTGGTCATGAATCCGAAACTGGTCATTGCCGATGAATGCATCAGTGCCCTGGACGTATCCATTCAGGCACAGGTTGTCAATATGATGAAGGACTTGCAGGAAGAACTGGGTACCACGTATCTGTTTATTGCCCATGACTTGTCCATGGTAAAGTATATTTCCGATCGGATCGGGGTTATGCATCTGGGACATATCGTGGAAACGGGTACAACCGATGAAATTTTCGAAAATCCGGTTCATCCGTATACGAAATCGTTATTGAGTGCGATTCCGCATCCGAATCCGGTGTTTGAGAAGAACAGAACGTCATTAACGTACGATAAGAATGCGGAAGGTATCGATTATACGCTGGGTCATGAACATCAGCTGAGCGAGACGCATTTTGTGTTGGCGACGGATGAAGAGTTTGCCAGGTGGACGGCTCAATAGATTACATAGAAAAAGCCATGGAATTCCATGGC
>JABUSI010000301.1 GCA_021442745.1 Erysipelotrichaceae bacterium
AGTGTGTTTTGTTTGCGAACATAGAGAATATCACCAGGCAGGATCCGGTCATTCATCATGGAATCACCGACGACTTCCAGATAAAAATACTCGCCACCCGCTGTTTCCTGCGGGGACACCGGTTCGTATCCCAGCGTATTCTGTTCGGCATAGATTGGTTCGCCGCCCCGGACAATACCCAGGATCGGTACATTAACGGATTGATTTTCTTCCATGTTGCCATGCATGATGGCATCTACCGTTACGTGATACATTTCGGCAATTTTTTCGATTACTTTATAGGGAGGCGTGCTGGTACCGTCTTCCCATTTCTGAATGGTTGTGAAAGATTTGTAATGAAGTTCTTCGGCCAGTTTTTCCTGGGAATGTCCGGATTTATGGCGAAGATAGCGCAGGTTCTTTGCGAAATTCATAAGCATACCTCCCGGATACCACTAGTGTAATACATACTAGAAAAATATTCAAGTTTTAAACGAAATGCACTTGAATGAAAATCAAGTAATGATAAAATAATATTGAGGAGGGTGAGTATGGATCGGGTAATTTTACATTGTGATCTGAACGCTTTTTATGCATCCTGCGAAGCATTGTATCATCCGGAATACAAAGGCCTTCCTTTGGCTGTAGGCGGTGATCCGGCACAACGGCAGGGTATTATACTGGCTAAAAATCAACTGGCAAAAGAAGCGGGAGTACAGACGGGAGAGGCCATATGGCAGGCAAAAAAGAAGTGTCCGGGGTTGATTGTTGTTCTCCCTGATTATGAAAAGTATCATATGTTTTCACACAGGGTACGTCAGATTTTTCTGGAATATACGGATCTGGTCGAGCCGTTCGGACTGGACGAAGCGTGGCTGGATGTAACGGGAAGTCAGAAATTGTTCGGAGACGGAAAAACGATAGCCGATACAATTCGTAAACGGATCCGGGATGAATTGGGAATTACGGCATCGGTGGGGGTCAGCGACAATAAGATTTTTGCGAAATTAGGCTCGGATTATAAAAAACCGGATGCAACAACGTGCATTACCAAACAGAATAAGAAGCAGATTGTCGATCCGTTGCCGGTCAGTGATTTACTGAATGTCGGAAGGGCTACGGCGGTGACTTTGCATGGTATGGGAATCCGGACAATCGGTGATCTGAGCAATGCTGACCGGACGATACTGTCAAAAAGACTCGGGAAGGCCGGTGATATGTTGTGGACGTATGCCAACGGGTTGGATCCGTCGGAAGTCAGACCGTATGACTATCACGAAGACAACAAATCGTTCGGACATACGGTAACACCACCGAAGGATTTGACGGATATTCATCAGATCCGCCCGATTTTTTATATTCTTACACAGGATATCTGCTGTCAGATGCGGGCGCAGAACGTTTTGTGCAGGAAAGTAGCGATTGTTTACCGGGACAGTAAACTTCGTTGGCAGTCACGACAGTGCGGATTGGATCGCCCGAGTGAAAACGTGAAGGAAATTGCGGAAAAAGGAATCGGATTGCTGGGGAAGTCGTATGATTTTGCGTTGCCTTTGCGCAGTGTGGGTATACGGACTATGGATTTTGTGAAAAAAGAGGAACACCTTCAGATGTCGTTATTTGTCGATGAAGTGAATAAGGAGAAAGATCATATTATCGAATGCACAATGGAAACGATTAACAACCGGTTCGGAAAAGATTGCATTGTGCGGTGTATAGCATTGGAGGGTAAGGATTATGAGTAAAAATTATGTGGGAGTACTGGCATTATATGAACCGAACGGAGATATCCGTCCGCTGGAGATTATATGGAAGGACGGATACCGGTATCCGATTGATACAGTCAAACAGGTTTGCAGTGCAGCATCACTGAAAAGCGGGGGAATCGGTACTCGTTTTACCTGTGTGATTAGGGGGCAGCTGCGGTATTTGTATCTGGAAGAAAAACAGCAGCGATGGTTTGTGGAGAGATTGTGAGTTTTGGGTAGAAATGGTTCGGAAAGGTCGGTATAATTAACATGAGATTTCGATAAATAGGAGAATTATTATGGTAGTATCAGTGTGTGTCGGCAGTTCCTGTCATTTAAAGGGAAGTTATGAAATCATTCAGACGTTTAAGGCAAAAATCGCAGAGCATCATCTGGAGGAGAAGGTTGAACTGAAGGCTTCTTTTTGCCTGGGACATTGTACCAGGGGCGTGACGGTACGGGTTGATGAAGACGTATTTCTGGAAGATCTGAATCCGGAAAATGCGGCGGAACGGTTTGAAAGCGACATTATGTCAAGACTGTAGGGTGTGCGTTATGGGTGTTTTACAGTATAAAACTGCAAATTGCCAGAACTGTTATAAGTGCATCCGTCATTGTCCGGTAAAAGCGATTTCTTTTGTAAACAATCGTGTACACATTTTGGACCAGGAATGTATCCTTTGCGGCAATTGTGTGAATATCTGCCCGCAGAACGTCCTTTCGGTACGCAATGATATGATGAAAGTCATTGCGATGATTCGGGAAGGAAAAAAAGTGATTGCGGCAGTAGATTCTTCTTACGTTGCAGCCTTTAAAACCACGGGATTCGAATCGGTTCGGAAAGCTTTGAAGGAAGTAGGGTTTGCGGATGCGGTAGAAACTTCCGCAGGTGCCTGCCTGGTAAAAAAACAATACGAGGAAATCCTTCAGAATACGTGTCCCGACGTATTGATTGCATCGCATTGTGATTTGGTGAATCGTTTGATTCAGACCCGCTATCCGGAACTTCTGCCATATCTGGCACCGGTGCTGACACCGATGCAGGCAACGGCAAAAGCGGTAAAAATTTCTCATCCGGAAGCGGTTGTTGTTTCCGTAAGTCCTTGTCTTGCCAAAAAAGAAGAGTATCATGGCAACGTAGAGGAAACCCTGACATTTACGGATGTGCTGGAGTATATGGAAAAATATGCTTTCCGTCCGGAAGAACAACCGAATGATACCGCATGCGCAGGAAGTATGTTTGCGGTCAGTGGCGGAGTTGTATCGCTGATGAATCCGACGGATGAATACCAATATCTGTGTGTAGGCGGCGTTGAGGAGTGCCGGAACGTTTTGGATGATGTGAAGGCCGGTAAACTCCACCATGTCTTTCTGGAACTGAACGGTTGTGTGGGCGGTTGCGTTCAGGGACCGTGCATGCCGGAAAACAGACAAAGCCGTGCGGAATCGTGGCTGAAACTGAAAAAGAACAACGGATTGTGTGAAATCGCAGATAACGTTGACGTTTTTTGCGAATATGAAGATAAAAAGATTCCTGTTTCGTTGCCGACGGCATTGGAACTGGAGACCATTCTGGAAAGCATGGGTAAGTATTCCCTGAAGGATGAACGGAATTGCGGAGGATGCGGATATAATACCTGCAGAGAAAAGGCGATTGCCGTTTTTCAGGGAAAAGCAGACAGGGAAACGTGCGTACCGTTTGTGTTAACGAAAACGGAAACGGTTTCCAAGCAGGTATTGAAGACCAGCCCGAATGCGGTTATTGCGTTGGATCAGTCATTCCGTATTACTTCCTTTAACCGTTCGGCTTATGAATTGCTGGAAGTTGATCCGGAAACGAATATCATCGGGCAACCGGTGGACCAATATCTGGATGCGGATCAGTTTATGAGCGTATTGTCGGAAGGCAGTATTATGGACGTTGTCAGTTATTTGCCGAAACAACACAAATATGTGGAAAAACGTGTGGTGTATGACGGAGAGATGATTCTGATTATCATGAAAGACGTTACCGAACAGCAGGAAAAAGAAGAACTGCGGAAGTCTCTTAAACGCAATACGATTGAGATTACCGACCAGATTATCAATAAACAGATGAGAATCGTACAGGAGATCGCATCATTACTTGGTGAAACGACGGCGGAGACAAAGATTGCGCTGAAGCGTTTGCGTGATGTTGTTGTTGACCGGGATGAGGATTGATGTATGGAATATTTTGTAGAAACGGGATACAGCAGTGCGGTGCATGTCGGGGAGGAATTGTGCGGTGACAGAGTGGAAACCGTTGTAACCGATGATGCAACCATCGTTGTTCTGGCGGATGGTCTTGGGAGCGGGGTTAAGGCGAATATTCTTGCTACCTTAACTTCCAAAATCATATCCACGATGATGGCGAACGGCTGTACCATTGAAGAGTGCGTGGAGACAATTGCCAGTACCTTGCCGGTATGCTCGGTTCGTCAGGTGGCATATTCGACGTTCAGTATCATGAAGATTCATAAATCCGGGAATGTATATCTGGCTCAGTTTGATTCCCCGAGAATGATTTTTCTGCGTGACGGACAGTTATATGAATATGATATGGAAGAACGTGTGATTGACGGGAAAAAGGTATATGAAAGCCATTTCGTAGCACACGTGGATGATGCCTATATTATGGTTTCGGATGGTGTGGTCCATGCCGGAATCGGAAGTTATATGAATTTCGGATGGCAACTGGAGAATGTTGCGGAATTTGCGAAGGTTGCCTATGAAAAGAATCGTTCCGCAAAGACACTGGCGGCAATGATTGTCAGTGCCTCATGTGAACTGTATCAGAATAAACCGAAGGACGATACAACGTGTTCGGTGATTCATATCCGTCAGAACAATGCGGTCAATATTATGATCGGACCGCCGGCGGATCCGTCAAAGGATACGGAGGTAATTACGAAGTTTCTGGGATGTGACGGAAGACATATTGTTTCCGGCGGTACTACGGCTTCCCTGGTAAGTAAATATCTTCACGAGGAGGTCGAAGCGGAAATAGACTATAAGAATCCGGATACTCCGCCAATCGGACGGATGAAGGGCGTGGATTTGGTTACGGAAGGGGTATTGACTTACAACAAGGTTATGGAGATTTCCAACCGGATTCTGGAACCGGATTACAAAGACGTGTACTGGCTGATTAAAGAAGACGGTGCGTCGCTGGTATGCCGGGCATTATTCGAAGAATCAACGGAAGTTCGGTTTTTCGTCGGAAGAGCCATGAACCCGGCACATCAGAATCCGGCAATGTCACTGGACTTAAGCATAAAACTGCGGATTGTGGAAACGATTGCTTCCAATTTGCGGAAGCTTGGCCGTAAGGTTACGGTTGAATACTATTAGGAGGCTGTTTATGAAAGAAAGAAAGTTTGAAACGAACGTACAGCGGCTGAAGTACAATGCCCTGAAGGAAGTCGCAAAACTGGCATGGGATGGAAAACTGCAGGAAAGTTACTATGAGATTCCGAAGAAAGTTATTTCCGGAAAACAGGCAACTATGCGGTGCTGCATCTATAAGGAACGGGCTATTTTTCAGGAACGTGTAAAGATGGCAATGGGCGGATACGAAGATAATCCGAATGTCATTCAGGTAATTGATATTGCGTGTGACGAATGTCCGGTACAGAAAATTAAAGTTACGGAAAGCTGCCGGGGATGTATTGCACACAGATGCGCCAATGCCTGTCGTAAAAACGCCATCCATTTTGAAGGACAACACGCTGTAATTGATCCGGACCAATGTGTCGGATGCGGTCAATGTGTGAAGGCTTGTCCGTATGGCGCAATTGTAGAAAACATTCGTCCGTGCGAACGCAGTTGTAAAGTCAATGCGATTAAAATGGGGGACGATCAGAAAGCGGTTATCGATAACAGCAAATGCATCAGTTGCGGTGCCTGTGTATATATGTGTCCGTTCGGTGCGGTCGTAGACAAATCCTTTATCTGTGATTTGATTGAAATCATTAAAAACAGCGAAAACAACACGAAGTATCCGGTATATGCGGTTATCGCACCGGCGATTGCGGCACAGTTTGATTATGCGTCCATCGGACAGATTATTACCGCAATCAAACAACTGGGATTTGCGGATGTGATTGAAGCTGCTTTGGGAGCTGATCTGGTAGCTTACAAGGAATCCATGGAAATTGTGGAAAAGGGATTCTTAACGTCATCCTGCTGTCCGGCGTTCAAGAGCTATATCGAAAAACACGTGCCGTCAATGGCAAAGCATATTTCCCATAACTATTCTCCGATGGTAGAAATCGGAAGACATATCAAAGCGCTTCATCCGGATTGCAAGATCTGTTTTATCGGCCCATGTACGGCAAAGAAGGCGGAATTCCAGCGTGAGGATACGGATGGTCATATCGATTGTGCCATTACGTTTGAAGAATTGCAGGCATTGATTGACAGTAAGGAAATCGAACCGAGTGAACTGGAAGAATCCGCATTGAACAATGCAAGTTATTACGGACGGATTTTTGCCCGTAGCGGCGGTGTTACGGAAGCAGCTGCCGAAGCTCTGAAGGAACAGGGATCCGACTTTGTGATTAAGGCAGAAGTGTGCGATGGTATTGAGGCGTGCAAAGTGGCCTTGCTAAAAGCCAGCAAAGGTGTACTGGATGCGAACTTTATCGAAGGAATGGCATGCGTGAACGGCTGTATCGGTGGTCCGGCGGCCATAAATCATGCACCGCGTAATAAAGCGGATATCGATAAGTACGGGAAAATGGCGAAAGAACAGGATATTACCGGTTCCATATCGGTTATGAAAGCGTTCAATCCGGACGCATTCAAATAATTCCAACAGAACCCTTCTGTCAAGAAGGGTTTCTTTTTTGTCCGTAAACAAGTATAATAATTAAATAACGAGTGGAGAAATATGTAGGAGAGAAATCGATGATTACATTTACATTAAAAGAAGTCGCAACAGCAGTAAAAGCTGTGCAGGTACAGAATCTGGAAGAAGAAAAGCGAATCAACGGTGTTACCATTGATTCCCGTACGGTTACCAGGGACAATCTGTTTGTCCCGATTATCGGGGAACGGGTAAACGGACACAGTTTTGTGAAAGACTGTATTGCTGCAGGTGCATGTTGTTCCCTGTGGAAAGCCGATGAACCGAATCCGCCGGAAGACGTTCCGTTGATTTTCGTGAGAGACCCGCTGGTAGCCTTGCAGAGACTGGCAATGATGTACCGGAAAACGTTACGTACCACGTTTATCGGAGTCACCGGAAGCAGCGGAAAGACGTCAACAAAAGATATTATCGCCAGTGTTTGTTCGGTAAAATACCGTACGGAAAAGACACAGGGAAACAAGAACAATGAAATCGGTGTACCTCTGACCGTTTTGGGATTGGATGCCAAGACCCAGGTGGCGGTAGTGGAAATGGGAATCTCCGATTTCAAGGAAATGGATTTACTGACGGCTATCGTACAGCCGCATATTGCCGTTATCACAAGTATTTCCGAATCACACATTGATAATTTCCATTCCCTGGAACACATCGTGGAAGAAAAGTATGCGATTACCAAGGGATTACAGAAGAACGGTATTCTGTTTTATAACGTAGATGCTCCGTATCTGGACGATTATGCCAAGAGTCATAAGCTGGAACAGAAGATGATATCGTATGGCTCCGGGGTAAAGGCGAACGTGCGGATTTCTTCCAACCGGCTGGATCTGGACGGATTGCGTTTTACCTGCAGTATTTCCAAAGACAAGGAATTCTATCTGCCGTTACTGGGCGTTCACCAGATTCATAATGCCGTTGCCGCTATGCTGGTCGGTATTTCCCTGAGTCTGACAACGGATGACATTCAGAAGGGGTTTGATTCCGTCGTATTGACGAACAACCGTACGCAACTGTTACGGGTCCGGGAAGCGCTGATTATTGACGATACGTACAATGCGAACCCGAACAGTATGGTAATGTCTCTGAAGATGCTGTCGGATTATCCGCTGGAAGTGAAGAAAGTTGCCGTTCTGGGTGATATGTTCGGATTGGGAAACCAGGCACCGATGTTACATGAACGGATCGGAGAAAGTTATTCTTTCAAGGATATTGACGAAGTATGGGTAATCGGTCCGAATTCGCAATTGATGGCGGATAAAATCGAAGCCCGCAAAATGAATGTTGTCATCCGTCGGTATGAGGACAAAGATACATTGAAAAAAGCACTCACGGCACAGACGATGAGTTTATGTATGATACTGGTAAAAGCTTCCAGAGCGATGGCTTTGGAAGAAGTCATTCCTGACTGAGAGGTATAAAGTATGAAGACTACAGTAGCAATTCTGTTCGGAGGGAAATCTTCCGAATACGGAGTCAGCTTACATTCCACTGCTTCCGTATTGCAGAACATTCCCGACACGTACGACGTGATGATGGTGGGAATCACGAAAGACGGAAACTGGTATGAATATCACGGTGATATCGAACATATCGAACATGATCAATGGCTTGAAGGTGACGTTACGCCATGCGTATTAAGCGTAGATACGAAAGATCACGGTTTTATCGTCCGGTATCCGGATCATGAAGAAGTCCGTCGGGTTGATGTCGTGTTCCCGGTTATGCACGGACCGAACGGAGAAGACGGCACCATCCAGGGTGTCTGTAAGTTAGCGGGCATTCCGGTTGTCGGATGCGGTATGCTGTCAAGTGCATTGTGTATGGACAAGGAATATACGCATATTATCGCAAAGCATTGCGGGGTCGGTATGGCTGAATATCTGACAGTAAGAAAAGAAGAAGCGTCCGATTTTACCGCTTTGTATGAAACCGTAAAGAATACTCTGGGGATTCCTTGTATCATCAAGCCGGCAAACGCCGGAAGCAGTTTCGGAGTCAGCAAGGTAAAAAACAAAGAGTCGTTTGCGGACGGACTGAACGATGCATTTTTATATGATGACAAGGTAATCATTGAAGAATTTGTCGAAGGATTTGAGGTCGGGTGTGCCGTTCTGGGTAACCATGCGGAAACACTCGGGGAACCGGATGAAATCGAAATGGTTACCGATATCTTTGATTTCAATGAAAAATACAACGATGCCAGTACAATCATTCATGTTCCGGCCAGAGTAACAGCGGAGCAGAAGGAAGCTATTTACAACATCGCCCGTACAATCTACAAGGGATTGAGTTGTGAAGGGATGGCACGGGTAGACTGTTTTGTTCAAACGGACGGTTCTGTTGTGTTAAACGAACTGAATACGATTCCGGGATTTACATCACATTCCCGTTATCCTTCCATGATGAAGGCAGTGGGATATTCTTTCGCGGAAGTGATTGATTCCGTCATTCGGTGTGCCTTGCACAAATAGGAGAACATCATGAAAAAAGAAAGGGCATGGATGGAAGTAGATGCTCAGAAGTTACGTGACAACTACAGGAATCTGTGTCAGTTTGTGAAAGATACGACGTGTATCTGTGTAGTGAAATGTAACGGATACGGGCATGACGCCATTGCGGAAGCGAATGTGCTGCAAAAAGCAGGTGCAGACTGGTTTGCGACGGCATGCAGTGAAGAAGCGGTCAGTTTACGGACAAACGGTATTACCGGTAATATACTGATTCTGGGACATACTCTGCCGGAACAGATGGATGACTTGTGGAAATATCATCTGACCCAGACGGTCGGGGACGTTGCCTACGGGCTGGCACTGGCTTCTTACTGCCGAAAGAATAACAGTTGTGTTGATGTTCATCTGAAGATTGATACCGGTATGCATCGGTTAGGCATCCGCCCGGATACACCGATGGAAGAAACCGGGAAACTGTTTACGGCGGAAGGTATCCGGGTTACCGGGTGTTTCTCGCATTTTGCGACGGCAGACAGCACAAATACGGAAGATGTGGAGTTTGTATACGGACAGCAGAAACGGTTTGCAGAATGGCTGAAAACGTGCAGGGAATACGGATATAATCCGGGTATGACACATATTTCTGCCAGTGCAGCAATCGTTAACTATCCGGAGTTTTCATACGATGCCTGTCGGCCGGGAATTTTGCTTCTGGGATTTGACAGCGGGTATATGAAGCATCCGTACAATCGGACACCGGTGATGTCGTTAAAAAGCCGGATTGCCAAACTGGACGTATTACAGCCGGGCGAAACGATCGGGTACGGTCGGACGTATACGGCAAAACGTACAATGCGGATTGCGACGATTCCCATCGGATATGGTGATGGTATTCCGAGGAATTATCCGAAGGGAGAAGTACTGATTCGGGGAACACGATGTCCTTTGGTCGGAAGAATCTCCATGGATCAGTTATGCGTTGACGTTACGCATCTGACAGACGTGTGTTTGTTTGAAGAAACTGTTATTATCGGAAAACAGGGTACGGAAGAAATCCGGTTATCCGAAATGGCAGAGAAAGCCGGAACCATTGCGAATGAAATAGCGACGAAAATTACCGGCAGAATTCCGAGATTTTACAACTGAACAAAGAAAAAAGGCAGCTTACCGACCGGATAAAGCTGCCTTTGTGTCGTCTGAAATATCAATGTATATGGTCTGGTATCCGGACATGGTAACCGTACCGGTTTTACCGCCCGGTATTTTCTTTAAGTTGCGTACCTCACACCAGTTGACCGGTATGCTTCCGGATTCCCTGGCATCGGAGAAGAAGGCGGCAACCTGTGCACAATACCGGATATCCGCTTCGCTCGGATTCTCACAATCCAGAATCACGTGGGAACCGTGCATATCTTTGACGTGAAACCACAGGTTCTGTTTCCGGGCTTTTTTAAACGTAACGTATTCATTCTGAATGTTGTTTTTACCGAAATAGACCGGGAATCCGTCCGGTGAGAAAAGCGTCTGGTATGCCGGGGCGGTTTCTTTCTTTTTCCGGACTCTGGTCGGTTTGGCTTTGAGGTAGCCGTTGTTTGCGAG
>JABUSI010000371.1 GCA_021442745.1 Erysipelotrichaceae bacterium
GCGACCAAGCCAGGCAGTGACCAGCGCCGACGGAACACCGGTTTCTCCCAAAGAGCCGCTTATAACCGTGCAAGCCCCAATCATCGAGGCAAAGATTATCGAAACCGATGAAGGTACGCATTATTTCGGAGAAATGGCACTGGTTGACGTGGATTCTCCGTTAAGCAGTATGAATACGGTATTCTATACGACACTGTACGATGAAAACGCATCCTGTCATATTGCGATCGGTGCCGGGTTAGCCGATATCAAAGATCCGGAAGAAAGAGAGAAAGCCGGCGTCAACAATTCGTTCATTCATGTCGATTTTATGGTCGGCTCCAGAGAACTGAATATTCAGGGACAACGGGAAGACGGAAGCTGGGAAGATGTCTTTGTGAACGGAAGCTGGGGACCATTGTTCCGGCTGTAAAAAAAAGAAACTGTAACATTTCGTTGCAGTTTCTTTTTGTTTACAAAAATATGTTTTAATCTTTCGGTAATACGATATTCAGGATAATCGCAACCATGGCCGCCGGAACGATACCGGAACCGCCGAAGATTAACTGTAAGGACTGCGGAAGGCCTGCCAGTACGGCTCCGTTGGCACCTAAACCGTATCCGAGTCCCAAGGCAACCGATACGATGGAAATGTTCCGTGTTGTCATCGGCGTCTTGGTAATCAACTGGATTCCGCTTACCACAATGGATGAGAACATCATGATGGCAGCACCACCCAGTACGGCCTGCGGCATAATGGAAAGAACCGCAGCCAGTTTCGGGAACAAGCCGCACAGAATCAAAAAGATTGCTCCGCAGCTTAACGCAAACCGGTTGACTACCTTGGTCATGGTTACCAGACCGACGTTCTGTGAGAAGGAGGTATTCGGAAGAACACCAAACACAGCAGCCAGGGAAGAACCCAATCCGTCGCAGATGACACCACCGGCTAACTCGGTATCCGTTGCTTCTCTGCCCAGGCCGCCTTCCATCACACCGGAGATATCCCCGACGGTTTCCACAGCGGTTACAATAAACATGATCATGACAGGCGCAATGGCACGCATGTCAAAGATCGGCTTTACAGGCAGGATGGCAGGTAAAGAGAACCATGCTGCTTCTTTTACTTTGTCAAAATTCAACACCCAGGATTTTACGTATTCCACACCGTCGGCATTGATTCCGGTTGTAGGAAGAACCATTCCCATTACGAAACAGATGATATAACCGCAGATAATACCGATTAAAATAGAAGACGTTGACGTTAAACCTTTGGTGTAGTGCTTTAATCCCAGAATGATGACCAGTACCGTAAATCCGACCAGCAGATTTTCAATGGAACCGTAATCAACGGCAGAAGAACCACCGCCAAAGGATGAGACACCAACCGATATCAGAGACAAACCGATTGCCAGAACAACCGTACCGGTTACGACCGGCGGGAAGAACTTCCGTAACGGTTTTAAGAAGAATCCCAAAATACCTTCAAAAATACCACCGACAATGGATGCACCCATCATGGCACCGTAAGCAATGATGCCTCCGCCCATGATGGAAGCTACGCTTTTGAATACACCGATGAACCCGGAACTGGTTCCCATGATAATCGGGACTTTTCCGCCGACAGGACCAATCGCAAACAATTGAATCAACGTGACAACGCCGGCAATAATCATCGCGTTCTGCAGTAAGCTGACGTATACTTCCGCAAACTCACTGGCAGCCCCGATTCCGCAGGCACCGCAGATGACCATCAAAGGCGTCAGGTTTCCCACAAACATCGCAAGTACGTGCTGCAATCCGTAGGCAATAGCTTCCTTCAACGGAATTTTTCCCTCAAATTCATAGGGGGATGAAAACTGTGTTTTTTCGTCTTTCATAAAGACCTCCTTCATCAATGGAAGGATTTTATCACACATGATTTTCGGAAAAAAGACCGTTTTTGACAGTGTAAACACTTTCATTTTGCGGTGGGAAACCGCTCTTTTTATTTAAGCGCTTACATCGGCGGAAGGTCATGAAAAAGGTTGCAGGAAATCTTCCCTGCAACCGTGTAACCTGTAAATACTGTTTTATTCCAGAACTCCGTGATGGTCCAGAAGTGCCATTACGTCATCGCTTAAATACTCCTGTAAGTTCATACCGTTACGGGTAAAGGTTTCTTCCAGTTCCTCAAAGTTCATAAACGAGACGTCAGGAAGCGATAACCGGCAACGCCGGAGGGCTTTTTTGAATTTTACGATATTCTCTTCAAAATCGTTGTCGGAACCCGTTTCCGTCAATGTCAGATATTCCAGCAGATCCTCCGTTGTGCCGAACATACCGCTCATTTTCTTATCAATGATGTTTTCCAGATACAGTGACATACCGGTCACCTCCCTATATCTATAGTATACAAGGGAAAAATGTATATATTATGTGAGGGAAGAGGGAAATTGTGTTTTTCCTTTTTATTTTGTGTACAATAGAAGACAGATGTGGTGGTGAAAACATGAACAATCCGTTTCCGTACTCTCTGGACAATAAACGATATCTGACGTGGAACTATTATTTACAGAAAACGTACGGCTGTAAGGTTGCCAAAGTGCCTCTGGATGCCCGTTTTACCTGTCCGAACCGTGACGGCACCAAAGGATTCGGCGGATGTACGTTCTGCAGCGCACAGGGTTCCGGTGATTTCCCAACCGGGTATACGGAAGATCTGATGGAACAGTTTTCCGCCCGTTACGAAGTGATGAAACACAAATGGCCGGATTGCAAGGCCATCGTATATTTCCAGGCGTATACGAACACATATGCTCCGCTGAAAACGCTCAAGAAAATCTATGAGCCGTTTTTGTCCGTAAAAGACGTGGTGGCGATTTCCATTGCGACCCGTGCGGACTGTCTTTCGGACGAAGTAATCGGATATCTGGATTGGTTGGGGACAAAAACGGATATCTGGGTGGAACTGGGTGTACAGTCTGTACATGAGAAAACCGCTGTTTTGACCAATCGGGGACATTCGCATGAGGAAACGGTCCGGGTGATTGAAAAACTGAAAAATACGTCGGTGCATGTCTGCGTGCATGTCATCAACGGGTTCCCGTGGGAAACCAGGGAAATGATGACGGAAACGGTCCGGCAGCTGGCAAAACTGCCGGTTGATGCGATGAAGATTCATATGCTGCACATTCTTAAGGATTCTGCCATGGGAAGACAATATGAGAAAGAACCGTTTGCGCTTCTGACAAGGGAAGAGTACGTCAGTCTGGTAGTCGACCAGCTGGAACTGCTTCCGGAAACGATGATTCTGCAGCGATTGACAGGAGACGGAATGGCGGACGACTTGCTGGCCCCGATGTGGACAAAAAAGAAAACCATCGTACTGAATGAAATTGACAAAGAGATGGTACGAAGAAATACGGTACAGGGAAGAAGGTATGAACCATGAGATTGCATCCGACGATAACGGAACTGTCACATATGTTGATGAATCTGTATGTCACGGGCGATTCCGTGTGTGTCGATGGCACCGTCGGCGGTGGAAATGACACGGTATGGTTATGCGAACATGCCCGCTACGTATACGGATTCGATATACAGAAAGAGGCCATCGACATCACCGGAAGTCGGTTGTACGGGTACAACAATTATGAATTGATTGAGGATTCGCATGAAAATATGGAAAGGTATGTAAAGGAGCCGGTGGATTGCGTAATCTTTAATTTCGGGTATTTACCGGGGGCGAATCATGAAATTACGACGAAAACGGAGAGTTCCTTACGTGCAGTGGAAGCGGCTTTGCGGCTGTTGAAGAGCGACGGGCATCTTATTTTGTGTTTTTACCCGGGACATGAGGAAGGAAAACGGGAATATGAGAACGTTGTAAAAAGATTGTCGGAACTTCCGGTATTGTGTTCGTCCTATCGAACGCATATTGAGAATTCCCCGGTTTTGTATCTGGTAACGAAGAAATAGAAATCGCGATTGGTTTTGGGTATAATGAAACGTGAGAGAAAAGAGGATGGAGTATGAGTGAAAAAGTATTGTATCGGAAAGATGTGGATCCTGCCCTGACGTGGGATTTGTCTGCAATTTATAAAACGGAAGAAGAAATGTTTGCGGATCAGAAGAAGATGCAGGATCTGACCGACGAAATCGTAAAGGAATTCAAGGGAAACCTGAATAATGCAGAAACGATTGCGGCGTGTCTTGAAAAATACAGCCGCGTACTGGAAATCCAGACATTGGTCAGTCATTACTGTGATCTTTCTTCGGCGGTGGATTACTATGATTCCTACATTCAGCAGCGGAATGCGAAAAATACGCGGATTATGGCGGATATCGCCGGTAAACTGTCGTTTGTGGAGAGTGAACTGATGGAAGTGGGCGATGATATACTGGAAGAAGTGATGTCCGCTTGCCATGACTATGACGGATTTGTGAAGGAAATCGTACGGAAAAAGCCGCATCGGTTGAGTCCGGAAACCGAGAAAACTCTTACCGGTCTGTCGGCTGTATACCAGACACCGTATGAAATCTATAATATGGCGAAACTGGCGGATATGAAGTTTGATGATTTCGAGGTAAACGGAAAGAAGTATCCGCTGGGTTACAGCCTGTTTGAGGATTATTATCTGTATGATAAAGACACGGCGGTGCGCAGGGCGGCTTTCGACGCATTTTCCCGTAAAATCCGTCAGTATGAAAACGTAACGGCTACGGCATACAATGCACACGTACAGCTGGATAAGACAATGGCAACATTGCGCGGATTCGAATCGGTTTTCGACTACCTGCTGTTTGATCAGAAAGTTACGATTGACATGTATCATCGGCAGATTGACCTGATTACCACGAAACTGGCACCGCATATGCGGAAATATGCCAAGCTTCTGCAACGGGTACATAAACTGGATAAGATGACGTTTGCGGATCTGAAACTGCCGCTGGATCCGGATTATGTTCCGCCGGTAACCATTGAACAGTCCAAGGAATACATCAAGAACGGCCTGGCTGTTATGGGAGAAGATTATGTGGAAATGATTGAACGGGCATATGCGGAACGCTGGGTGGATTTTGCGCAGAACCAGGGAAAATCGACCGGCGGATTCTGTGCCGCACCGTACAACAATCATGCATACATTCTGTTAAGCTGGGGCGGACGGATGAGCGACGTGTTTACACTGGCTCATGAACTGGGACATGCCGGAAACGGTAAAATCTGCAATCAGCACAATTCCGTGATGAACTGTGATTTCTCTATGTATTTCGGAGAAGCACCGTCCACCATCAACGAACTGATTATGGGAAATTATATGAAATCCATCAGTAAGGACAAGAGGATGCAACGCTGGGTATTGTCCAATATCGTAGGCAATACGTATTATCATAATTTCGTCACGCACTTGCTGGAAGCGGCTTATCAGCGGGAAGTATACCGGATTGTCGACAAAGGCGGTTCTGTGGATGCCGAAACGTTAAGCGGCATCAAGAAGAAAGTTCTGACGGATTTCTGGGGTGATGCGGTGGAAATCAACGAAGGTGCCGAATTAACGTGGATGAGACAACCGCATTATTATATGGGCTTGTATTCCTATACGTATTCTGCCGGACTGACGGTCGCAACCGAAGTGGCAAGCCGGATTGAGAAGGAAGGACAGCCGGCTGTGGATGACTGGAGAAAAGTGCTGGCTATGGGAAAAACATCTACACCGATTGAACAGGCTGCAGTCGGAGGAGTGGATATCACAACCGAACAGCCGCTTTTGCACACAATTGCACATATCGGGGATATGATTGAAGAAATGATCAGTCTTACCGACGAACTGGAAAAAGAATAGTAAAATACAGCCACTGTTACAGGTGGCTGTATTTGTGGTAGAATAGATGAAAAGGAAGTACGATTATGCAGGATATTATTGAAATATTAAGAGTACTGGTCTGGTTTCTGCTTGGTTCGTGGGCAATTACTTTAGCGCGTACCTATTGGAAACCGTACAGTTACAATAACAGTTTTCTTTTGCTTGTGAGTCTTGGTTTTACGATTGTGTTTTTGTGCGGATTTGCGGGAAGACAGATTGCGACGGCAATGCTTCTGACAATTATCGGTTTTCTGATTGTCTTGCTGCTGGTACCGGGAGTTTTGATGATTAACGGTGTGGTAATGATTAAAAAAGAATCGTTCTGTTTTGCGCATGTGTTGTCTTTGATTCTGGGGTTACTGATTCTGATCGGTGAAGTGGCAAATATCCTGTTTGTGTACAATGCGGGATTTAACTACGATACAATCAATCTCAAGTATGCTGCCGTCCTGTTGTTTGTCAGCTTTACGGCGTTGTATTTCTGTATCATTATGCTGCTGTTTGTGCTGTACGTTCTGTTTCTGCCGTTACTTCCGCATCGCAACAATTTTGAATACGTGATTATTCACGGATGCGGTCTGAAAAACGGAGAAACGGTTACGAAACTTCTGGCAAATCGTTGCGACAAGGCCATTCAGACGTATCGGAAGTCTTGTAAGAAACCATATCTGATTTGCAGCGGAGGACAGGGAGCGGATGAGAAAATCTCGGAAGCGCAAGCCATTGCCGACTATTGTATTGCCAACGGCGTATCACCGGAACATATCATTCTGGAAGACAAATCGGCAACGACAATGGAAAACCTGATCAACAGCAAGCAGATTATCGAAAGCCGCGGCGGGGCAAAACGGATTGCGCTGGTATCCAGTAATTTCCATGTTTTCCGTTGTCTGCAGTTTGCGAAGAAAATCAAACTGAAATGTACGGGTCTGGGAGGAAAAACCGCATGGTATTTCTGGCCTACGGCTGTCATCCGGGAATTTGTGGCCGTATTCCGGCAACCGATGTATTTCCTGTTTACGATGATTCCGTATACGCTGGTATCCGTGATGATTCTGATTGCGTTATTGTAAAAACGAAAAAAGAGATTGGCTTACAGTCAGTCTCTTTTTATACGGAATGATTGTTCCGGTACTGTAACGGTGTTTCACCGGTTTCTTTTTTGAATACGCTCTGGAAATGGCTCTGGGAACAGAAACCCAGGGCGGTGGCAATGGAACTCAGGGAATTGTTGCTGACGGTTAACAGACGTCTGGCTTCATCGGTTCTTAATTTCGTGATGTAAGCACCCGGACCGATTCCGGTATATTCCCGGAACAGGGAGATGAGATAACTGCGGTTCAGTCCTACGTGATTGGCTAACTGGTCAACCGTTATTTTTTCACTTAAATGCTGAAGACAGTATTCGCGGATTTGACGGATGATCCGATGGGAACGGTCACCCATGGTGGCATTTTCCACACGACGGGTAAAGTCCAGAGCCATTTTCAACATCAATCGGGTAACGGCAAAAGGGTCTGTCAATAGCTCGGATTGCTGGATGTAAACATCTGATAACGTATAAGCCGTTTCCCGGTCCAATCCGCCGCGGATGGCAGCCCGGGAAACCAGGGTTGTACTGCAGACCATCAGGTTTTTCTGTTGCCGCAGACTGTCCTGGGCAATCGTACCGGCTCTGCCGGAAGGCGGCTGGGAAAAAAATGTTTCCAGTTCCCGGGTTCTGCCGTGTTCCACCAGTGACAGCATTTCCTGTTCGTAATCATAGGTATTGTGAGGAAATTCGGATTCCGTGATGTCTTCCGCTAACGGTAATGTTTTACCTGCGTCAAACGATTGCGGCTGTTCGCTGATAATCAGCTGGGATACGTCACGCTTGTTGCCGTTTAAGAAATAATCAAAAGTGCAGAGAATCTGCAGAAAGTTACGTAACGGATAGGGAGGAATGGATTGAAAGTAATCCTTCAGTTCTTTTTCCCGGTTCACCGGTTCGCCGATGGAAACCAAAATACTTCTGGCGATGTTTCTGTCGACCGGAACGGATGTGACGGGTCCTA
This sequence comes from Erysipelotrichaceae bacterium, assembly GCA_021442745.1. Taxonomy (GTDB): domain Bacteria; phylum Bacillota_I; class Bacilli_A; order Erysipelotrichales; family Erysipelotrichaceae; genus RGIG4607. The sequence continues at coordinate 7,880 of JABUSI010000371.1, forward strand.
TCACAAATTGAACGTCATCCGATTCCACCCGGAACAATCCGAAAAACAGAAACGTGTCCGTCATATAATAACTGATGCTTTCGGGGTTACGGAAAATATTGGTTTCTTCGATGATTGCCAGATCCGGTTTGAACTTGCTGTGATGATACAGGTTCTGAAAGATGTTCTTATAATACAGACGTACGGGCAAGCCGGACAAAGAAGCCAGTGTTACGGCCATATAATCGTAATCGAGTTCCATACAGTGTCTTGTCTCCTTCGTATTTTTATATAATTATATAATAAAAGCGACTATTGTGTAATACGTAGAAACAGACAGTTGTTACAATATGTATACGTATTACTATATATTCGGAGGAAAAAATCATGAAGATCAGCAGTAAACTTCCTGCAAGCAGGATTGGTAAGGATGAAGTTACCGCAAAGGAAAAATGGCTGGGATATTTACTGGGACCGGCCGGGGCTTTGTTGTTTAATGCGGTACTGGCAACGTATCTGAACGTCTATTATACGGACGTATTGGATCTGACCGGTGTCTGGGGAGGGGCATTTCTTGTTGTGTTCCCGATTGTCAGTAAAATTATCGATGCCGTTACGAATGTCGTGATGGGGTATGTGATTGACCGTACCCGGACGAAGGAAGGAAAAGCCAGACCGTGGTTGCTGCTGTCGGCACCATTGGTAACCGTGACCGGTATTCTGCTGTTTACGGTACCGAAGGCTTCCCTGACGGTACAGATTGTCTGGGTGATGGTAAGTTACAACCTGTTCTATTCGTTTGCCTATACGATTTTCAATATGAGCCACGGACTGATGGTTCCGCTGTCTACCCGTAATACAACGGAACGTGGAGGGTTGTCCGTCTTTAACCAGATTGCGACGGTTATGATGAGCGGGATTATCGTAGCCTTGATTTTCCCGATGGTCATTATGCCGATGATCGGTGTGGACCAGAGCAAATGGGTACTTCTGATGTCTGTACTGGCCATACTGGCATTGCCTCTGACGTTACTGGAATATTTCTTTACCAAGGAACGGGTAACGCTGGAAAATCAGGAAAACGACAAAGAAGAAACCATTCCGTTTGCGAAACAGCTGAAGGCTATCTTTACGGATAAATACATGATTATCATTTACATCTATTTCTTAATCAGTACCATTGGCACATGTATCAAAAACGTGAGTCTTGTGTATTACTGCAACTATGTGCTCGGTACGTACAATGACGGTATTACCCAGATGCTGGTTTCGGTCATCGGCGGTATACCGATGGGTATCGGTATTTTTGCGGTATGGCCGTTAGCGAAAAAGTTCGGAAAGCGGAACGTAACCATGTGGGGATTTGTGCTGTTCGCATTGGGCAGTGCCATCTGCTGGATCAGTCCGCGGAATATGGTTGTTGTGTTAATCGGACAGTTTATTAAAAATATCGGAGGATTGCCGTGTTCCTACGTCTTTATGGCATTGTTTGCGGATGTACTGGATCATCTGGAATGGAAAACGGGATTTCGGGCTGACGGATTGTCCATGTCTGTTTACAACATCATTGCGGTTGCGATGGTGGGAATTGCCCAGGGTATTTTCAACGGCTTGCTGGCAAATGCCGGTTATGTGGCACCGTATCTGGATGAAGCGGGGAATCTGATTGCCGTTCAGAGCGAAGCGGTACAAAGTATTATTACGTTTGGCTTTGTCGGACTGGAAGTGTTTACCGGTATCATTCTGGCAGGGTTGCTGGTATTTCTGAATGTTGAAAAAGATATTGCGAAAAAACAGGAAGAAATCAAAGCCAGACGGGAGAAAACGGCATGAGACCGATACGGTTGCGTACGGAATATCTGAATAATCCGATAGGGATTGACCGGATAAAACCCCGGTTGTCCTGGAATTGCGAAGGCGGTGTGAAACAGACAGCGTATCGCATCCGGGCTACCGTGAACGGGAAAGAAGCATGGGACAGTCAGAAAGTGATGAGTGATTCCATGCATTGTGTGTGGGACGGATTACCTTTGCAAAGCAGGGATGTTGTTAACTGGACCGTCACATTATGGGATGATACGAATACGGAAGGGGAAACAACAGCTTCCTCTTTTGAGATGGGTTTTCTGTTAAAGACGGATTGGAAAGCCGACTGGATTACGGGAGATTACGTTCCGAAAACCAAAAGAAATCTGTTACGGGCGTATATGGGTGGTACGGTTACTCGGTATCCGGTGGATTGTTTCCGTAAAGAATTTACTTGTGAACACATAAAAAAGGCCAGACTGTATATCACTGCCTGCGGTTTATATGAAGCCCGGATGAATGGCCAACGGATTGGCGATTTTGTGATGGCTCCGGGGTATACCGATTACAACAAGCGGGTACAGTATCAGACGTATGATGTGACAGAACAAATCGTGAGCGGGACAAACGAAATCACGGTACAACTGGCAGACGGCTGGTATCGGGGCAGTGTCGGCGCCTGGGGATGTTTATGTGAATACGGATATGAAACCAAACTGCTGGCCCAACTGGAACTGGAACACAATGACGGAAACAGAACCGTTATCTGTACGGATTCCACGTGGCAGTGGTCAGATGACGGACCGATTCGGTTTGCGGATAATAAAGACGGTGAAAT
>JABUSI010000054.1 GCA_021442745.1 Erysipelotrichaceae bacterium
CAGACCTTAGACTATTATCCGGATTGTACTTCTTTTCCTCTTGATCAGCCGTATACCGTTCTTTTTCTGGATATTGAACTTCCGGGTATGGATGGTATTCAGTTTGCAAAACAACTACATCAGCAGAAGTATCCGGCAATCATTGTGTTCATTACCAACAAGAAAGACTTGATTTATGATGCGTTTGGAATGAATGTATTCCGCTTTATCCCGAAAGACCAGCTGGAATCAAGATTGCCTGCGTTATTTGAAGATCTGGCAAAGGAATATCACAAGAACACGGAATTCTTACTGGAAACCACAAAAGGAACCGTAACCTGTACATATAACGATGTCATTTACGTGGAAAAAATCGGTCAGTCGCTCTTTGTGCAGACGACAAAGGATCTGTACGAACTGCGTTACGTATCCATACAGGATTTGTATGATACTTTTGACCGTTCCTCCTTTTTGTTTGTGAACCGTTCCGTATTTGTGAATATTGCCTACGTCAAACGTATTCACAAGCTGATTCTGGAGCTTTCTTCCTGTAAAAAACTGATAGAAATCAGCCGACGCCGGTTACTGGACGTACAGGATTCTTTCCATCAGTTTATGAAATCCTAAACCGAAAACCATACCAAAACTACAAAACGATTATTTTTAACTTCCACCAGCAAATCACCGTCATGTTTTGCGGCAAGGGAACGCATGCTTTCCATTCCGAAACCGTGACCCGGTGATTTTTTTGTGCTTTGTAAGGAAGGATTCTTCTGAAGAACGTCCTCCGTAACCGTATTTTCTACTTCCATACAGATCTTTTCGTTTTTCTCACGGATTGTGACAACAATCTGCGGATTGTTTCCTGTCACGTTTTCCAGTGCATTGTCCAAAGCGTTTGCCAGAACCATTGCCACATCGAAACAATCCGTATTTTTCAATGCCGAAAGGTCAATATGATACACGAAATCAATCGATTTCTCGGTTGCTTCTTTCTGTTTCTTACTGAGAATGTAATCGATAGCGGTACTATTGGTAACCGGAACAACCGATACGGTATCAATCTGATGTAAACTGTCTTCCAGAATTTTCTTTGCACTCTCTGTTTCACCGGCCTGCAGATACCCGTATACAATGGTATAGGTATTTTTCAGGTCGTGTTTCATCGTCGATAATTTCTGATTGGATGCTTCAAAATCTTCCATATGTTTCCGCATATGTTCCATCTGAACCACACGGTATTCGTCCTGCGTTTCCTGTTTGGACAGTTGTTTCTCCTTCGCTAATAATACAATACTGATTAGTCCCATCAGCAATACACCAACTAACACAAACATGACTTTCGGATCCTGAACATACGATTCGTTCAGCATATCTTCCAGCAAGATCGTAACAAGTGAAAACAAGCCGACAACCAGCAGAAACGCATTGCTGCTACGCATTTCGATAAATTCAAATTTATCTTTTCTTGATACCACAACCTGTAAACATACCGTCAGTATCACAAATGATGCCAATCCGGACATCGTTACACCCAAAACCGTAAGCATATCCTCCGGTATTACCAGCATCCCGATAAAATACACAAAATAGTAACTGAACCGCGCAATACCATTCGCAAATAACGCAACCAGAAGATTCTCCCTCCGGTTCGTTCCTTTTTTCGTACTTCCGTATGCGATAACTAAAAATATATAGGAAATCATCATCAACAGATTCAGTTCCGGATACAAGTAATTGAGGATCTCACAGAACACCAAAGAACAACACAGCAACGCAACCGGAAAATCATGCGGTTTATAGTACTGCCATACAGAATAAGAGACAATCAAAGACCGGATTATAAACACCGCTAAGGAAAGATACAAAACGATTTGTTCCATATAACCACCCCTTATTACTGTATCATGTTTTAACAACTCTTCCATACCGATTCAGCGAATGGTATGTTTTTCATATCGAATGGTATGAAAAAACCGGATTACACAATCTCATTGTATAATCCGGTATCCTGATTAAAACTCTATTTGACTTCTGTGAACCCTTCCAAAAGAGGCATCATTGTTTCGTATTTGATGCATGTCTTGTCTTCCGATACGTATTCTTTCCAGATTTCATCCGTCAGCCATGGTGTGATATCGGAAAAATCAAACACAACATCCAACAGAACCATATCTTCTTCGACGACAGGAGGCATATTCCGAATACCATCATGTTCATACACAATTTCACCCAAAGCGTCGTTTTCCATCTGCACATATTCTTCCATGCTCATTTTATACTTCTTTTCCACTTCCTCTTTGGTAACAGTGAAAGTCGTTGTCATTTTAAGAAGACAGCCGTTTTCAAACTCATATACCATCTTTGTGCTACCCGGTTGATCAATGGCTATTTCCGTCTGAGAAGCATTCCCGGACTCATCATATACATAGTCGGTAACCGTTGCCGGAGAAGTAAACTCGTAATAATATGCTCCCGTAAAGCCGGTCTTTTCAGCGGTTTGTTCCTGTTTTGAAGAGCAGGCAAATAAACAAAGCAGCAAGGCTAAAGTAATTGTTAGTTTTTTCATGGTTTTTTTCCAGGTACATTAAGATTGCTTTTTCTGCTGAGCAAATCTACATACTGTTTCTTTCTATACCCTGTTTATAAGAGTCGGATAGTACTCTTTTTCCTAAATAAAATCAAACAAAAAAAACTGAAGTATCTTTTCATTTAGATTATAACTTACTTTTCCATTTACGACTATACATAATCCGCGAACGGTATGTTTTTCGTATCGAACGGTAAGAATAGTCAAAAAACAGCCGATTCATTATTTCAAAAACAAATGTCAAATATATCATTCTAATGTATGTAGTGATTCAGAACAATCCATATATTCAAGCATAATAAAAACTGTGGAATCCGAATGTGAGAAAACACAGTTCTCTCCTTTCCTAAACCACAGTTCTTTTTTTGTTTCTGCATAAAAACCTATGTTTCAATTATAGAACAGCATGTAATCTGTTTAACCTTGAAATTACAATACGTATCGAAATACAACAGATCCGTATTCGTCCTATGTATCAAACACATAATGTGTTACGACAGATTAAACACTACTTTCCTAAATCTCCCTTGAACGGTGTATTTCCCTCAAAGGAAATATCATTTATAAACTCACCTGTTTCGATGATTTCTTTGTATCGGAAAGTATCTGACTTTACAAAATCGTAAATACTTGTTTTGGATGTAAATTCATAACCCAGATATTCACTGATTGCTTTCAGATCCTCTTTTTTCATGTTATCGCTATAAAACCTTATCAGAATACTTTCCTGGTATTCGTTTTTTTCATACTCAACCGGGATGCTGCCGTCTTCATCAGACGGTTTGTCTGTTTTGTACACTCCCATACCATGGGAATCACCCATCAGATCCCCGGTTACTGCTATACGCATTTTACTGATTGTTTCCGAATCATTCGGATCAACCCAGATATAAATAAACGTATCTGAGGAAGTCAGATAACTTACACCGTATTGCGTATCGTATTTAATCTTAGCGGAACAGGCAAACAGACTACTTAACAGAATCAATGTGATAATCAGTTTTTTCATAGGTCAAAACCTCCTTATACAAAGAAAAACATATTTCTCTCTTTTTGTCAATACATCCGGCGCGAATGGTAGTTCAAACGGCTCGAATGGTAAAAAACATCGATATATTCATAAATATCGGATGATTGAATCCACAATTCAACCATACATTCTTTCATATAAAATACAGCGTAATGCACACCTGTCAGCGGTAATCTTTCCGAAAATCCGTATTGATTACCCATTTATCCTTACGCTTATGAAAAAAGGAAACCGAAGTTTCCTAAATCATAAATATCACTTTAATGAAATCCGTCATGGTATACATGGCAACGGACTGCAGCATCACGATTTCCATGATGATGACCGAAATAAGAATCATACTGATATTTTCCGGCCGGGATGACAGACAAACGGATCCGACCACATAAGCCAGCAACAACTGCAACAGATAAATAATACCGAGTTCCGCAACGGAGAATCCAAGTTCTTTCATTTTGAAACAGAATACTACCTGAACCAAAATCTGGATACAGTATACCAATATGGAAAATACGTGCAATCCTTTATGATACCCCACTTGCGTCACCCCCTTTTATTACGGTTATATGCTGATTTTCTGACTAATTTTTTGACGTAAAATATTCATCATTACCGTTGACACCGAAAATTTCCTGGCTGTCACGGTAATCAAACAATGCCTGGATGGAATAAAAGTCTTCCGGATACGTGACTTTGATATTTCCTTTGTTACCTTCAATCATATGTACCGGTTTTCCCAACACGTGATACAACGTACAGGAATCCACGATATTTTCATATGTCGGATTGATTTTTCGCATCTGCTCATGAGCATCCAGGATTTCACCCAGAATGAAAGACTGCGGTGCCTGTGCCGCATACGTTTCCTTCCGGTACGGGATGGAATTGACTTTGATGCCGTCCGGACTGGTAATGATGGTTTCGTAACAGTTGGTACACGTAATAGCCGTACCGAACTCTTCCACTGATGCGATGTTCTTATTGATGACATGCTGGTTGATAAACGGACGTACGCCGTCATGAATCAATACGATGGAATCCGCATCATTATGCGTTCTTGCTTCCACAAGCAGACGATAAATGGAATCCTGTCCGCTGGTTCCTCCCGGAATCACAGTACTGACTTTTGTCAGATGGAACTTTTCAATCTGGGTCTTCAGATATCCGATTCCTTCTTCCACACAACATACAATCACTTCATCGATGTTCGGATTTTTCTGGAAATACTCAATGGTATGCACAATAATCGGTTTCCCGCGTAAAATCAGAAATTGTTTCGGGACACCCTGGTTTCCCATCCGGGAACCGGTTCCGCCCGCAAAGATCAACGCAATTTTCTTTGGCATATCGTTTCTCCTTTATTTGCAGCAGGATACAATCAATTCACACAATTCGGCAGTAATGTTATGGTCCACCTGGGATACGTACTTGCGGATGAATTCCTGTGTCTTTTCCGTATTCATATCCTTTTCTTCAATCCAGGTGGCAATTTCTTTCATCGACTTCGACATCTTACCCGGCATTTCACTTAAGAAATCAATATACGTTCCTCTTCCGGCCATATACGTATCGTAGTCGTAAATATACAGATAAATCGGTAATCCGGCAATGGCCGCTTCATAAATCATAGCCGAATAATCGGAAATGAAATAATCTGCCAGATGCAACGCTTCCATACCGTAGAAATGATTGCCTCGTTCTATCGTATTACCGTCAACGACAACGATTTCTCTTCCGCCATGCAGTTTCAGAAGCAAGTTGTACCTATGCGTATCAATGTGTTCGATAACGCTTGGCCAGTCCACATCACATCCGATTCGCATAGTCGGTCCGTACAGAACCATTTCCTTGCCGTTATCACATTCCGGATAAATTTCCAGAAATCTTTTGCGGATGGTTTGTTTTTCCTCTTTGGATTGTAAGAAATCCATTCTCGGCAAGCCCAGTACTTTCATCTGTGATTCTTTCGCATTGAATGCTTCCATAAAGAAACCTTTGGAAATCTCACTGGTTGTCAGAATATAGTCATAGTTTTCATGCATATGCATTGCTTTGGATATGGCAGAAGAGCGACCTTCCGCATTATCCAGAATACTGAAACCGAATTTCTTCAGAGATCCCAGTGCATGCCACATCTGAATGACCTTTAACGATTTTTTATGATGCAGGCAACTGATGTTGATGCAATACCCGTCCAGAACCACACAACGGCTTCCGGAGATCTGAACCATCTGGTCTAACATATGGAATCCGTAGGAAATCAAACCACCGATTCCCTTACCGATTTCCTTATGCATCACAACACACGTATATTCCGGATAGTTCTCTTTCATATACTTTGTCAGCAAATCGATATCCAGACTGTAGTTTCCTGCCTGACGGGAGATAAACGTCACCTGATTTTTGGTAGGAACCAACAGTTTGATAAAGAAATACACAAACCGCAATAGCACAATTCCTACTTTTAAAACTAAAATTTTCATATTACATTTCCCACTTCATCACTGTTTTGAACCGATTCGAACGATCCTTGTCGAACGCTTCGTACATATCGGTAATGGACCGGATCACCACTTCATCGGAAATGATACTTTCCAGATAATTACTGATTTCCGGCTTGCTTTGCATCAGTTCGACGCAATCCTTAAAATCCTGTACCGAACTGCGGCTGTGTCCGACCAGTGTCAGACCTTTTTCCAATACCATCCGGGTATTCACTTCCACCGGGTGTTCACTGACACCCATTAAAGATAAGATTCCCTGCGGTTTGATACAATCAATCATCTGGTTGATAGCCTTCGAACTTGCCGGCCCTCCGACGCATTCAAAACACGCATCAAACTGTGACATACACGGTACGGTATCAATCATATACTGATGATCGCAGAAGCTGAAATATTCCAGTTTTTCCGGATTTGTACCGATAACGGACACTTCACAACCCGGAATCATTTTTTTCATCACTAATGCCACCACAAAACCGATGGAACCGTCTCCCCATACGCCAATGGATTTCGGATGCCGGTTGTACTTCCGGAAACAGACGTCATAGGCATTCATCGCCACACTCATCGGTTCCAGCAAGCTGGCACAACGTCCTTTCAGATTACCGCATTCCACAATCCGTGACCGGTCAATGGTCACCAGAGAGCGCATAAAGCCATCCTCCGAACTGGAAGAGAACTTACTGGTCAGGCGATAGTTTTCCTTAATGGTTTCATCGTTGTCACAGGCAATGTTCGGTACCATGGCGACCAGAGTTCCCGTCGGGTATTCCCCTTTCGGGTCATACACAATTTCACCGACCGCTTCATGAATCAGACACATCGGTAATTTTTTATCGAGAATCGCCTTCTCCCGCAATCCCTGGTAATACCGTTGGTCCGCCGCACAGATGGATAAGTATTGCGGACGAACCACAACATCCTTCTCTCCAATGGCATCTTCCGTGAAATCCACACGGATGATTTTCGGAGAAATCAAACGATACCTTTGGTTAATCATGCAGATGCCCCTCTAAAATCGCATTAGCCAGTTTCAGATCGTACATCGCCGTAATCTTGATGTTGTATCCTTCTCCCATAACCAGATGAACCGGATGTCCCTTCATCGTAAAAATCTTGCAGGCATCCGTCAGAATATCTTTTTCTTCTTCCGTCAGGGCATTGTATAAAGAGGTCAGCTGAGCAATCCCAAACGACTGCGGTGTCTGTCCCTGATAGTAATATTTTCGTACCGGAATGTTGGTAATCGTTTCGTTGTTTGTCGATTCTACAATCGTATCCACTGCCGGAATAACCGTATCCACAGCCCCGTATTTCAGACAGGCATCGATGTTATCGTTAATAATCCGCTGGGTAATAAACGGACGCACACTGTCATGGGTAACGATGATATCTTCATCCGTAATTCCCCATTGGCTTTCAATGTACCGGCAACCGTTCATGATGGTTTCATTCCGGGTACTTCCACCCACTACCAGATGCACGCGATCGGTATATACGTTGTATTTGTTCATGATGTCTTTGCTGTAATCCAGCCAGACATTCGGTACTACAACAAGAATCCTATCAATCCGCGGATTCAATAAAAACGCTTCAATTGTATGTACCAGAATCGGTTTGTTTCCAAGCATTAAAAATTGTTTCGGGCGATCGGTATTTCCCATTCTCGTACCGGAACCACCCGCAAGGATTTCTGCATAAATCATTCGTTAACACCAGCCTTTTTCTCACAAAACATTATATCAAACCACCCTCCCTATTTCAACAAACCAAAAAGAAAAGGAGGTTTTGTAAAACCTCCCTTAATTACTAGCAAACAATCTTAACGCCGGTTTCGAACTTCTTGTCGTCAACAACAATCCGTACGTCATACGTACCCTTCAGACCATACTTGTTGACAGAGCACTTAACCTTACGGGCATCCTTTTCAATGAAGGTACCGCAGCACAGAGCCGCAAACGGTGTCTTCGCTGTGGAAATGTAGTAACCGTGTTGTTCTTCGCCTTGTTCCAGAATCAATTCAACCAATTGTCCGGATTCGAACGTTGCGTTCAATGTGAAGCGATCGTCTTCTTCATCGATGACTGCTTCATAGATGTAAGGCAGCATTTCACCGCATTCTTCAGCCGGAACAATGGTACCGAATTCCTTCGTTACGCCCATATGACCCAAACGCTTACCTTCGCCTAAGCACAGGTTATCCTGATCATGGTACAGGTGTAATTTTTCAGCACGATAGAAGTTACCGGTAACTTTCAGTTCCAGCATCACTTCATCATCCAGAACTTCAACGGTTGTTGCATAGGTTCTGACATTCGGATCGTCCTGCATCAAAGCTGCGAACTGTTCGGAAGCATCTTCACCATAGTACTGGATACCACCGGAGTGAACCATATAGTGACCTTCCTTATAGAATTCTACGTTACAGATGTACTGGGAATAGAATTCCTGTCCGCGTTCCTTACCGTACTGCCATACCTGCTGAATCGTCATATCGTCTGTGTTGATCTTATAACGAACACCACGGGAGAAGTTATCCTTGTTTAAGATACGATTTGCCGGGTTCTTGGAACGGAAGTGACCGTTATCGAAACACATGACGTCTCCGTTCGGAGTAATCAGGTTCGCATGTTGTTCATACTGCCAGTCAAATTCACCGTCACCAATCGGTTTGAAGAAATACTTCTGGTATTCTTCCGGCCACATTTCAGGGTCACCCAGAATCCAGTTCAACTTACCGGTTTCAAAATCGATGTTACAGCAAGCATCGATATGACGTCCGGAGAATGTCAAAGAGTTTGTCTTTTCATCATACCATACGGCATTGTTGTGGAACCAGTCTTCTTCCGTACGGGAACCGCTCGGTGCACACTTTGCAGGATCCAGGAAATCCTTGTAATCCCATGTCTTCTTGATTTCACCGGTTTCACGGTCAACCAATACACACATATCTTCTACGGTTTCGCTTGTCAGATCTTCTGTTAAGATCAACAGATCGCCGTTCGGCATTTCAAACTGATCATGGTGATATCCGCCAGGAATCGTAAATTCTTTTACAATCTTACCTGCCATGGTCATTTCATAAATACCGGACATGTAGTAAGGCAACTTCAGCAAGCGGTGGGAACCGATGGTGATATTACCGTTCTTCAAACGCTTCAGATCGAATACGGAAGGAATATCCAGATGCCATCTTACGTCACCCTTGTAGTCAAAACCGGTTGCATAATCAGCCAGAGCCGGTGATACGATAATCAATTCGTCACGTAAATAGTTGTAAGTTGTGTTCATATGAACAAGTTGCGGAACGTTTTCCTTGATTTCATCAACCGCAATCTTGAAGGAATGCTTGGCACCGCGGTACAATTCGATTTCCACGGTATTTTCATAACCCATGTACAATCCTAAAACAGGAAGGATGTGTTCCTTTGCTTTCGGATAGGTATGTTCCATAGTACCTTCTTTTTCTTTACCCAATACACGTACGGTAACAGCTACTTCTTTTTCCGTTGTGAAACAAACCACAGCTGCTAACGGCTGGATTAAGTAAGGGTTAACTTTTACCAATTCAATTCCCGATTCATTACATCTACGTTGTATTATATCTGTAATTAATGTACGGTTCCATATATTATTTATCTTTCTATTACTTTCTTTACTGAAGTGTTGTTG
>JABUSI010000421.1 GCA_021442745.1 Erysipelotrichaceae bacterium
TGGATGTAGTGGATGTCATTTCGTTCAGTATGTCCGGTTTGCTGATTGGTACGGTTATTACAAAAGTTAAAATTGAAAGATATGTTTACGCTCATAAAATCCAGAATATTGCCATGCATGACGGACTGACGGGCTGTTATAATCGGACGGAATACAATCATTACATTGAAAATAACATGGACTTTTTATCAGAGGATCTGGCAGTAATTGAAGTTGATATCAATGATTTAAAGAGTGTGAATGATACGGTCGGCCATGAGGCCGGGGATGAAATGATTGTTGCAGTATCCGGTGCATTGAAAGCTTCCTTCGATACGTACGGAAAGTGCTATCGTACCGGTGGAGATGAGTTTGTGATCATTGCGGATTTGAACGAAACCCAGTTGCAAAAAGAACTGGAAGAAGTAATTAAAACTCTGAGCGAGCATAACGGGAACCTTGTTAAGGGTATTTCCGTGTCGGTCGGATATGCCTATAAAAAAAAGTGTGCTGAGAAAACAATCCGGGGATTGATTGATCTTGCGGACAAGAAGATGTACGAGGATAAAGCAAAGTATTATTCCAAACCGGCTCATTCAAGACGGAAGTGATTGTATCCGGGTTGTGTCGGATGTATGACACCGTGATTTAGGAGTTTATCCATAAACAAAATCAAACGGAGCAGGAAACAGTATTCCGGGTACCGGATGAAAAACGCAGGACACATAAAAAGGTGTGAGTATCGACTGTAATCAGTTGCTGTTCACACCTTTATTCGTAAAGTACATATTTATTTGGAAATCAGAAATCCGTATTCCCCTTCCTGCAAGCCGATATTCGAAACGCATTTGATTTGATATCCGTGATATTCGATAGTTTCGTTGATTGCGATTTCCTCTTGTTTGGTTTCGTTTATAAACAATTCGGTAAGGTTCATCGGATTGTCATCCGTTTCCCCGACGACTTCCATTACGTCGCTTACTTTTGCCGAACCGCGGCAATACCAGACATCATAATCAAAGTCGTATCCGTCTTCGATTTCTTCCCCCGGATACAGTTCTTCAAAACAGAATTTACCGATTTCAATATTCGGATTATCCAGTAATCCGTAGACGGGTATGCCGTTTTCCTGCTGCAATTCTCTGGCGATATCAAATATATCGTGGAACGGATTTACGACATATACCTGATTCTCATACATGACAAATCCTAATTCCGGACGAAGACCGATTTGCGTTGTCTGACTGCCGTCATGTATACAGAAATCAAAAAATGGGAAATACATTGTATGTGTGCCTGTTCCGTAATAAGTAAAAGGATCTGAAAGTTCTAAATCGTAAAAACATTCAAGAAATCTGTTCTGTTGCTTTTTGTTCAGATCCATTTCAAATCCGGAAGTGACGGTTTTCTGACTGCAACCGCATAACAGCAAAAAAACGCATAGAAATAACGGTAGTATTTTTTTCATGATTCATCACCTGTTTCCATATACTTATAATATACTGAAACACTCGTTAATAACAATATATTACATCTTTGAGCAGAAGTTACTATGGTCAGGAGATTTGTATTCTTTCAATTTCACTGCATTAACATTATAATGGTGATAAATATGAGGTAAAACTATGAAACATCATACATACATCTGGGACCTGGATGGTACGTTAATTGATTCCTACGGAGTCATATCACGCAGTCTGAAACAGGCATTTGAGGAAAACGGGACGGAACTTGAATTGTCATATATTCTGGAATGTATATTGCGGGAATCGGTAACGGATTTCATCCGTAAGATGAATCCGGAAATCGGAGCAGATGCGATGAAGAAACGATATGCGCAGATTGGTACGTCTGTTATGAATGAGATTCCTTTGGTGTGTCATGCAAAAGAAACATTAGTATTACTGCAGGATGCCGGTTGTACACACTTTGTGTATACGCACAGGGGAGATACTTCACGGCCGATTTTGGAGAACCTTGGGATTATTGACTGTTTTAAAGAACTGGTTACAGCGGAAAGCGGATTTTTACGAAAACCGGATGGCAGTGCCATTGAGTATCTGGTGAAAAAATATAATCTTGATAAGAATACAACGTTTTATGTCGGTGATCGTACCATTGATATGATGTGTGCAAAAAATGCCGGTATACAGGGAATCCTGTATCATCCGGAGGGTAGTGTCGTGATACCGAACGGGGATGAAACGGTTGTGGTGACCGACTTGCTGGAAATTGTGAATAAGGATGTATAATGCGGAATTTGAAACGTAAAACCGTTACGAAAAACAAAAAGTCTCAAAAAAAGTGTGAATTGTCCATGAAAACATACGAAATATTCCATAATGACAGGTATTTTCCAGAAATGTACTAGAATGAGTTTGCATAAATATAAGCAAAAGTGTAAATATGTGTTGAAAAAGGCAGTATTCTTCGGTTTGTGTGCTTGAAAAAGAGAAAATATCGTCTGTGTCTTCGAGGTAACACGTTTTATAAAATACTCTGAAACGGGGGCAAGGAAATGGAAAGGATCAAAAGAATATATCACTTGTTCAAATATGCCGGTCTGACGGAATCAGAAATGGATATCTGTCGTCCGGAAGTGTTGAAAAGAAATGCAAATACAATGAACTGGATTTTATTAATGATTCTTGCATTGCTGGTTATATTGGATTTCTTTTCGTTTGTTCCGGGATCCGGTGAAGAAGCAAACCGGCAAGTGTATCTGATTTATACGATTCTCGTTTCGATGCAATATCTTTCGTATCATTTCTATTTTTCAAAACATACCGAGCAGATTTATGTACTGGCATATATATTTTTGCTTACCGCTTATTCTTTCGGAATGTACAATGCCGTGTTCATGGGTGTTCATTCCAGCAGTACACCGCTCTGTGTATTAATGGTTTTAGTTCCGTTACTGATTATTGATACGCCTTTGCATATGATTCTGATGATTGCTGATGTGACAGCTTGTGTTTTGGTGTGCATGCAATTTGTAAACCGGTATGGCTTAGGTGATCAGTTTGTCATAGTCAATACGTTGTCGAGTGCGGTATTGGGATCGTGCAGTACCTTTAGTATCCAGCGTACCAAGTACAGTGATATCAAGAACCATCTGATGCTGGAAAAACAAAGAGATACGGATATGCTGACGGGAGCAAGAAGCCGGAATGCGTATATCCGTGATCTGGAACTGATGGGGGAATTCACAATATCTGTCGGAATTGTATATGCGGATGTAAACGGTTTGAAGAAAGCGAACGATACCATCGGACATGAAGCGGGGGATATCCTGATTCGGAATGCATTTCAGCTGATGATGAAGCATTTCAGCAAAAGTACAGACCGGATTTACCGTGTCGGCGGGGATGAGTTTGTGATTATATGCGTAGGCGAAGAGGAAGAAACGTTCCGGGCGCGGTTTGAAGAAATGGCAAATCACGATGAGAATTCCGGATGTATCAGTTGCGGATGTTTCTGGCAGGCGCAATTGCGTGACAGTGCATCGGCAATCAAACAGGCGGAACTGATGATGTACGAAAGCAAGAACAGGTACTATCTGTCTCATCCGACAAAAGACCGGAGAGTTCAATAAGGACGTTTGAAAAACGTCCTTGTTTTGGGAACATGGGGGCAGGTTGCGATTTTGTTTAGAGAAAAGTATAATGTGTACATAAGGATGGAAGCAAAGTATGAGTGAAGATTTGTATTCTGCAGTCTTAAAAAGAAAATCATTTCATGTATTTCCGAAACCGGAACGTAAACTGACACTGGATGAAGTGGTGGAGATTCAGCAGCATATTCAGACGCTGGTACCGATGGACCCGGAAATCCGGACGGAAATTACCATCGTTGCGAATAACCGGACAACGTTGGTGCGTGGTCAGGAGTACTGTATTGTCATGTACAGTGAAAAGAAAGACGGTTATCTGCAGAATCTCGGCTATCTGGGGGAACAATTGGATCTCTGGCTGACATCGAAAGGAATCGGTGTTCTGTGGTCCGGACTTGGAAGCGCCAAAGAGAAAAAAGAAGGGCTGGAATACGTTATTATGCTGGCAATCGGAAAGATGGAGGAAGACAGGTTTCGTTCGGATCTGTCAAAGGTAAGCCGGAAAGCGGTAACGGAAATCTGGTCAGACGAACTGTATACCGGAATCCGTGATGTGGTCCGCTATGCTCCGAGTGCCATCAATATGCAGCCGTGGTATGTGCAGGCAAGTGAAGAACAGCTGACTGTGTATCGCAGAAAGGAAACGTTTAGGCCGAAACTGCTATCGGATGCGATGCAGATTCATTATAACCAGATAGATATGGGAATCTTTTTGTATACGTTGGAAGTGTGCCTGGCACACGAAGGGATACGGTATGAACGGGCCATGTATATGGATGACGGGGCTGTACGGGAGAAAACTCTTGTTGCCGAATATTTGCTGACGAAAATGCCAAAATAACATTGGCATTTTTTTTATGGTGTGTTAATATAACAGTTAGTTAAGACTAACTATAAGGAGGCTTGCCTAATGATATCGGTAACTGATTTGAAAATCGGCCAGTCGGCAACGATTCTGAACGTGTACGGAACCGGTGCTTTGCATCAGCATCTTCTTGATATGGGGTTGATTCCGGGCACTTTTCTGACGGTTATAAAATATGCACCGATGGGTGATCCGGTAGAGCTGATGATTCACGGATATGAATTGACGATTCGTCTGGAAGATGCGTCACGGATTGAAGTGATGCCGTTGGATTCGGAATACGATCATCGCCCGGACCAAAACAGAAAACTTCCTTCTTTGCCTCATCCGGGGTTAGGGGAAGAAGGCAAATATCATGACGAAACGAAGGAAAATCCGTTACCGGACGATACAGTGCTGACTTTCGCGTTGGTCGGTAATCAGAATTGCGGGAAGACGACGTTGTTTAACCAGTTGACGGGTTCCAGTCAGCATGTCGGAAACTTTCCGGGCGTTACGGTAGACCGGAAGTCGGGTACGGTAAGGAATCATCCGTACAGTGAAATTACGGATTTACCCGGTATCTATTCCTTGTCTGCTTATACGGCTGAGGAAATCGTTACCAGACAGTTTGTGCTGGATGAGAAACCGAAAGGTATTATCAACATTGTGGATGCAACCAATATCGAACGGAACCTGTATCTGACCATGCAGCTTCTGGAAATGGATATTCCGATGGTACTGGCATTGAATATGATGGATGAAGTGAAAAACAACGGCGGATACATTGACGTCAATACGATGGAAGACATTCTGGGGATTCCTGTGGTTCCCATCAGTGCTGCGAGAAACGAGGGGGTTGACGAACTCATTCGTCATGCCATTCACGTCGCAAAATATCAGGAAACACCGCGGATTGCCGATTTCTGCGACGATGCGGACCATGGCGGAGCGGTGCATCGCTGCCTGCATGGAATCCGGCATCTGATTTATGACCATGCACAGAAGGCCGGAATCTCTCCGCGTTTTGCGGCTACCAAACTGGCGGAGAATGATTCCGTAATCAGAGAAAAACTGGTGCTGGATCCAAACGAAGAGGAACTGGTGGAACACATTGTTTCCCAGATGGAACAGGAACGGGAACTGGACCGGAATGCTGCTGTTGCGGATATGCGGTTTTCGTTCATTCAGAAACTGGTGAAAGAAACGGTAGTGAAGCCGAGAGTTTCCAGAGAGCAGGAGAGAAGCCGTAAACTGGATGATATTCTGACCGGTAAATACACGGCAATTCCGGTTTTCATTGCGATTATGGGGATCGTATTTTATCTGACGTTCCATGTCATCGGGGCATTTTTACAGTCTCTTATGGAAACGGGGATTGATTCGTTGATGTTGACAGCGGATCGTCTGCTGACCGGTTTCGGGACAAATCCGGTGGTGCACTCTCTGGTTATAGACGGAATCTTTTCCGGGGTGGGAAGTGTTCTCAGTTTTCTGCCGGTTATTGTTACGCTGTTTTTTTTCCTTTCTTTACTGGAAGATACGGGGTATATGGCACGGGTGGCATTCATTATGGATAAACTGTTACGGAAAATCGGTTTGTCAGGAAGAAGCATTGTCCCGATGTTAATCGGATTCGGTTGTACCGTTCCGGGTGTCATGGCAACACGGACGTTACCATCGAATCGTGACCGGATCATGACGGTATTACTGACACCGTTTATGAGCTGCAGTGCGAAACTTCCGATTTACGGATTGTTCTGCGGATTGTTTTTTCCGGATTATGCGGCATTGGTGATGATTGCGATTTATCTTCTGGGAATTGTGATTGGAATCCTTGTGGCATTGGTTCTGAAAAATACGATGTTTCAGGGAGAAGCGGTACCGTTTGTGATGGAATTACCGAATTACCGGTTACCGGGAATCAAAAACGTCGCGATGCTGTTATGGGAAAAAGCAAAGGATTTTTTACAGAAGGCATTTACGATTATTTTTATGGCGGCCATTGTTATCTGGTTTTTACAGACGTTTGATATCCGGTTGTGTATTGTATCCGATTCCAAGGACAGTATTCTTGCATTGATTTCCGGTTTTCTGGCACCTTTGTTTGTGCCATTGGGATTTGGTAACTGGAGGATGGTTACTTCTTTGGTTACCGGTTTTATCGCAAAGGAAAGCGTGGTATCGACTCTGACCGTTTTATACGGTTCGGAAGCGATGATTGCGTCGGCAATGACTGTTTCTTCGGTTCTTCCGTTTCTGGCGTTCTGTCTGCTGTATACGCCTTGTGTGGCGGCAATCGCTTCCGTAAAGCGGGAACTGGGAATGCGGTGGGCAGTTTGCGTGGTTACCGGACAATGTGTGATTGCGTATTGTGTGGCATTTGCGGTTCGCTTGTTGTGTCTGGGGGCAGGGTTATGACTGTACTTGACTATTGCATAATTCTGCTGGTTGTTGCATTATTTCTTTGGGCGTTGTGTACATACCGCAAGAAACCGGGCTGCGGATGCGGGTGTGCTCATTGTGCGAACCGAAAGAGGTGTACCAAATGAACAAACAGGTTTTGCTGATCAATGATATGCCGGGATACGGAAAAGTCGCTTTGAGTGCGATGATTCCGGTTTTATCGCATATGAAAATACAGACGTACAGTTTGCCGACGGCTTTGGTATCCAATACGTTAGATTACGGTAAATTCGAAATTCTAAAGACAACGGATTACATGAAAAATACTCTGGAAGTATGGAGTCAGCTGGGTTTTTCGTTTGATGCCGTTTCCACCGGTTTTATTGTAACCGAAGAGCAGTCCCTGATGATTGCCGACTATTGCCGGAAACAATCCGAGCAGGGAATTCAGGTGTTCTGTGATCCGATTATGGGGGATGACGGGCATCTGTATAACGGGATGACGGAAGATACGGTGCGCAATATGCGGAATATCGTTTCCTGTGCTGATTATATCGTACCGAATTATACGGAGGCGTGTGCGTTGGCGGATATTCCGTATCAAAGTGTTTGTGATGAAGAGAAAATTAAAGAGGTAATCGGTAAACTTCACGAACTGGGCGCAAAATCGGTTGTCGTAACGAGTGTAGCGATGGAAAAGGGATGCAGTGTATGGGGATATGATAATCAGACAAATGAGTATTTTGAAATTCCGTATAACCTGATACCGGTTCGGTTTCCGGGAACGGGAGATATCTTCTCAGCGGTATTCATGGGAAATATCCTGAACGGTAAAACGATGAAAGAAAGTACGGAAAAGGCAATGGATACCGTATATCGCCTGATTCTGAAGAGCCTGGATACGCAGGATACCTTCAAAGGGGTTATGATTGAATCCCTGTTGGGAGAAATTGACGATGAGTAAACCGAAAATACAGATTACGCTCATGGACAGGAAAGGTCCGAAGGGGTGTCACAGAGGACATATTGTCGGACAAAGATGGGATTATGATACCCAGAGAGGGGAAATATGCCCGATGGCTATGCATATTGCGTTTCCTTATATTGATATTCTGCGATACGGAGGAAACATTCCGGATCAACCGGAGGGTACGGCAGTATTCTGCTGTTCCGACGTGGATACAATTAACGTGTTTGAAGTGAAAGTGGTGAAAGAATGACAATCGAAGAAATCAGACAGAAGATGGATGCAGCCAGTAACGAAAAAGACAGACTGCATTATATGAGAGTGTATGACTATGCCGTAAAAATCGGACATGCGGAAAAACTGGATGAAAAAGCACAGTTTTTACTGGAAGCGGAAGCACTGGTGCACGACATTGCCTGTCCGTTATGCCGGATAAAATACGGTAATGTAAAAGGAGAATTACAGGAGAAGGAAAGCGAAGCACTGATTCTGAAGTTTTTTTCGGGATGTACTATTGCGGAAGAAACCGTAAAACGGATTGCGTATGTTGTCAGTCACCATCATACGGTCACCAATGTGGACGGCTTGGATTATCAGTATCTGCTGGAAGCGGATTTCCTGGTGAATGCGTCTGAGCAGCACTGGTCCGTACAAACAATCCGTAACGATTCGTTTTTCTTTGTCAGCGAAACGGGAAAACAGTTTTTACAAGAAATTGAACAATCTGCGGATTTGGTGGTATAATACTTTTCGACAACTGGCTTGTTGGTGAAGGGGTTAACACATCAGATTCTCAATCTGACATTCGCGGGTTCGAGCCCCGTACAAGCTACCATAAAAAGAAAAGATGCCGATTTTCGGCATTTTCTTTTGTATCGGATGATTTTTCCCAAAAAAGAGTGTAGAATAGAAAGGCAGTAAAAAAAGCAGGTTGCCCTGCTTGTCCGTTCAATGGCTGGGATGGAAAGATTCGAACTTTCGCATGCTGGAGTCAGAATCCAGTGCCTTACCGCTTGGCTACATCCCAATGACCATATCTATTTTATATATAACGGAAGAAAAAAGCAAGAAAGAAGGAGAAGAAAAATGGAAAAAGTTAGAACTCGTTTTGCGCCAAGCCCTACCGGTTATATGCATATCGGTAATCTGCGGACCGCTTTGTTCGAGTATTTGATTGCGAAATCACAAGGCGGAGACTTTATTCTGCGGATTGAAGATACCGATCAGCAGCGGGAAGTGGAAGGTGCAGTCGATATTATTTATAAAACGCTGGAACAGACCGGCTTGACTTATGACGAAGGTCCGGATAAGCCGAAAGGGTATGGCCCGTATGTACAATCCGAACGGTTACCGATGTACAAGGAATATGCGGATAAACTGGTAGACTTAGGCGGTGCACATTATTGTTTCTGTACCGAAGAAGATATCCAGAAACAGAGAGATTATGCACAGGAACACGGTATTCCGTTTAAGTTCCAGGATCCTTGCCACAACATCAGTACGGAAGAAGCAAGAGCCCGGATTGCAAATGGCGAGCGTTACGTTGTCCGTCAGACCGTTCCGACAACCGGAACCGTTTCTTTTGACGATGAAGTATACGGTCATATCGTAGTGGAAAACAATTCCCTGGATGAAGGTGTCTTACTGAAGAGTGACGGGTATCCGACTTACAATTTCGCAAACGTTGTGGATGACCACCAGATGGCAATTTCCCATGTCGTACGCGGAAACGAATATCTGTCCAGTACACCGAAGTACAATCTGATTTATCAGGCTTACGGCTGGAAGCCGCCGGTTTATGTTCACGTTCCGCCGGTAATGAAAGACGAACACAGCAAGTTGTCCAAGAGAAACGGAGATGCATCCTTCCAGGATCTGGTGG
>JABUSI010000104.1 GCA_021442745.1 Erysipelotrichaceae bacterium
TTTCTGGTCTTTGTTTTCATCGTCTGCCCTCTTTTCATACCCGAATAAGTTTATACCTATCTTCACCATATGTCAAAAAAGGATGTGTCACATCCTTTTCGCTAATAACTGTGGGCTTGTCGCAAATTCCAATGCGGTCTGCCGGGTAATAACATCCTGCTGATACAGTCTGAACAAGCTGTTGTCCATCGTCATCATTCCCTCTTCCTGATGAGAATACATGATATTGTCAATCTGATGACCTTTGGATTCCCGGATCAGATTACTGATTGCCGGATTGACCTTCATCACTTCAAACACCGGAATGAGTTCTCCGTCTTTTGTCGGTACCAGCTGCTGGGAAATAACAGCCCGTAACACCATCGACAGTTGTACCCGAACCTGTTGCTGCTGTGCAGCCGGAAATACGTCAACAATACGGTCAATGGTATTGGCAGCACCGACCGTATGCAGACTGGATAATACCAGATGTCCTGTTTCCGATGCGGTCAATGCCGTCTGAATCGTATCATAGTCACGCATTTCACCTAACATGACAACATCCGGAGCCTGTCGTAAGCTTGCCCGTAACGCTGTCATATAACTGTCCGTGTCGGAATTGATTTCCCGCTGGGACACAATACTCTTTTTATGTTCATGCACGAATTCAATCGGATCTTCTATGGTAATGATATGATCTTCGTACTTTTCGTTAATCCGGTCGACAATACAAGCTAACGTGGTACTTTTTCCCGAACCTGCCGGTCCCGTTACCAGAACCAGTCCGTTATTGATATCCGCCAGGGAAAGCACCGCTTCCGGAATGTGCAGTTTCCGCGCATCCGGTATCACAAATGTTACCACGCGCAATACCATCGCATACATACCTCTTTGCTGGTACGCACTGACACGGAACCGCCCGATTTGCTGAATAGTAAAGGAGAAGTCATCGTCTTTTGTACTGGACAACCGTCCCATATTCCGATGGGTAAACCGGTATACTTCCGATACCATCCGTTCTGTCATTTCTGCCGTCAGCATCGTTTCATCCAGCGGAACAATCCGTTTGTTGACTTTGATGCTGGCATAGGAACCCGGCACAACAAAAATATCCGAACCACCCAGTTCCACAGCTTTCTGTAACATTTCTTTCCAGTTCATATTCCACCCTACTTTCCGTTCCACAGATTCATGAAATCATCCGTTTCCCACTCATCCAGTGAAACTACTTTCGCGCTTTCGACCACTACCTGTAACGTATCACGGACGCATACAACCGTCCGGTAAACTCTGTCTTCACTCATTGGAATATCAATCGTATACGTACCCGGCTGTACGGTTCCTTTTTGTACATCCTCATTCAGTTTTGACAGTTGTTCTTCCGATTTTCCCATCACATCGTATTTCTCAACCGTAGCTTCCACTGCCATCGTACTGTTGGACAAATCGTTTTTCGCACTCAGAACCGTCAGTACACCAAAAGTTGCCAGTGTCAGACTGACCAGAATAACAATAATGGAAGGAGTCCCGAACGGTGTTTTAGTCATGATTCATACCCCCGTACACCTTGGTTGCATAAATATAATCCTTCCCGGTCAGGCAATCCTTCACAAATACGGTATAACTGTACATATCCTGTTGCCTTTTGGTTGTGATACGGTAAATATAACGATACAACGATTCATTTTCCAATCCGTTTTCATCATAATATATGGTATCTTCCACCATACAGGGACTGTATCGCAACGGTTCCAGCGCATTCTGCGCAAACTGAATGGACATCAGTGCCCCTTTCGATTGGTTGGACTGATCCCTTGCACCAACATAAACGGGAATCATCGTTACGCCGACAAATGCCAGAAGCACAACCGATAACAGAAATTCCAGAAAGAACGATGCCTCACTCTGATGATTCATCCGTCACACCTCCCCGATGCCGCAACATCACCGTCTGGGTATGAACCATCTGGTTATCATCCAGCCAGAAGAACTGAATTCCGTTTTCCACAAGTTGAAAATGTAACGCAGTCACTTCCACCAGTCCGTCACCCAGTGATTTCTGAAACGGCGTATTGACCGGCTGGATACTTTCCTTCAGCATCCCGCCATCCAGATACAAATACGTCCAGCAATCGTCTTCCCGAATCAGAACACAATCGGAATCATCACATTCCATTACCTTCAGGGATTCCATATTGTCCGCCTGCTGAAAGCGATTGGTCAGATACAAACCAATCGTACGGGATTTTGCGTTTGCTTTCGTTAATAACGCCGTCTTTTGATACACCTGCACAGACAAGACCATGAGCATGCATGACAGCGTGGCGAATACCATCAGCAATATGTTCGGTATCCGCTTCACAATCGAAGACTGTTTCATTTCAAATCCCCCTGTTCCAATACCCGGACATAAGGTTTCTGATTCTGCGCAAACGCCTCATATTCAATGTACCAGTACGTTTTGTCGTAAGATACTTCCGTATGCTTCAGCAGTTCATCCACCGAAGCCGGATATACACCATAAATGGCGTAATACGTAATCAGGGCGTCATCAATCGCATTTACAATGTATTCTTTCTGCGCACTCCGGTTTTTCACGGAAACAATCCGGGAATACCGAAAGCCTGCCGTTAACGTTGTCAGGATTACCAACAACGATATATTGATTTTCCGCGTCTTCATATCAACCCAAAGATGCCAGAATTCCCACAAGTGGCATCATCACAACCAACAGTACCATTCCGACACATACCGACAAGGTACCAATCAATGACGGCTCCAGGATTTCCAGAAGACGATGCAGTCTCTGGTTTGCCTCCGTACCATAACTTTTCGCAAAATTACGCAATACCGTTTCTATTTTCCCGGTTTCGTTTCCCATCTGCAGAATCTGCAGATGGAACGGATCAAACAGTTGTTCCTTCTGCATCGAAGAAATCATGGATTTTCCTTCTTTCATGGATTGGGAAACGGAATGCAGTTTTTTTGCCATTTCCTCATCCACAATACCGGAAGATAAGTCCAGGGCATCTTCCAGATGATAACCGGATTCCATCATCATCCCCAATACATACGCCAGCCGGCTTGACAACAATGCCTGACGATATTGCCGGATTACCGGAATATTCTTGATCCATTGTGTCAAAGACGTACGTTTTCTTTTTTTTATTGCTACCGCACAGCTGAATCCCACTAAAAATACAGTTGTTACCACCGCAAGTACAATACCTCCCAGCGTTTTTCCTAAAGCCAGGGACTGTTGCCCGATGGAAGACCCCAGGCTCTGGTATACCTGCGAAAAAATCGGCAGAATGTACCAGATCAGAGCCGCTACAATCACACCCATCAATCCCAGCAGCATTGTCGGATACCGTACAGCATGCGAAACAGCTTCCCGATTGGAAGCTTCCTGTAAATAAAATTCTTTCAATGACTGCAGAATCTGTTCGTAATTTCCTGTACGTTCCGCAATCACCATCATCTCTCTCAGATATGTCGGCAACCACTGACACCGGGCTACCGTTTCGGATACTTTACCGGTCTCTTTCATAGTGCGAACCATTTCCCGAATCTGCCGTTCCCACGGCGTATTCCGGTAATTGTTTTCCAGGGAATCCATACCTTCCACCAGAGGAATACCGGCTTGCAGTAACATTGACATTTGTTCCAGCAAAAGAACACAGTCTTTTGCGCCCATGATTTCCATTGCCATGTCTTTCCCTCCTAGTATCTCTTGGTTTCCGTATATTGTTCCTGCTGCCGGATTTCATTAAAGGTTGCATCCAGACTCTGCCACTGGCCGTTGACCAGAACGTGATTCCACGCATGCAGGATATTCTCCGGCTGTACGTTTCCGATCACCAGACGTGTCGGGATATTCTGTGCCCGTAACATGGCTGCCAGTATGGCCGCATAGTCAAAACAGATGCCTTTGCCTTCGGCAAGTACTTCATCTACGTTCGGAATATACCCGCTGCGAACCGTTTTCGCCTTTTCCGTGTCATATTCCATATGCTCCACAACATATTTATAGATGGCAGAAACTTTCTGCTGATCCTTACTGTATGGCGCACAGATGGTATAGGAAAGGTCCACCGCATTGTCATAGTTCGTATACCATACATACTGATTCGGATACAAGAAGACTACGTACTCCGTTGTCAGCTGTACATCCAGAGAAATCCGGTCCAGTACCACATACCCGTTTCCTCCCGTACTCTCATACAGTTTGATTTCATAGGCACCATTCCCCATCTGCAACGGATAAACGTCATATTCACCATCCGTCGGTAAATCGTACGTATACATCTGATCGTCATGCGTAATGCGCACTTTACGACGCATTTCGGACGGCTCGCTTTGAATCATGACATATCCCTGATTCGTATGGGAAGCATCCACAACCATACCCTGGCACCGGTACACAACCTCTCCGCTTGCTTTCGGTTCAAGGATTACCAAAGGAAGTACCGGATCTTCCGGCACATATTCGCAACCACACGACAAAAGCACAACAAAAACAACCATGAACCGAAGGATACGTGATAACTTCATAGCGGCCTCCTTCCCACATGTATCCTAACATTTTCCTCATTATGGTTTTCGGTTATGGAATAATTAGGTCATTCTTTGGAAATTTGTGTAAAAAAAAGAAGGGTTATTCACCCTTCTCCGTAGTATCCTCGGCATCAAACGTTGTATCAATCAGACGTAACAATTCCAATGCACTGCGAAATGCCTGTTTCTTTCCTTCTTCCACCCAGGTTATGACACCCTGCCAGGTTTCGTTTTCACATTTTTTGATTTCTACAATGTACGTATTACCTTGTTTCATAGTATCACCCCTACGTTTTCGTTAATATTGTATTGTATGCCAGTCACATACACGTCTCACATTTTACACACCAGACTATAATTTTTGGTCTCAAAACGCAAAATCATCTATATTTTAGTTACAAAATGTTTGATTTTTGTGACCTGACCTCATATAATAAGAATACAGGAGGAATACCCTATGGATTCTGCAAGCAAAAAAATCATCTACGTACAGACATTCGGACAGTTTGTAATCCGCATTGACGACTACGTATTTGATGTAGACAGTGTACGTTCAACCAAAATCTGTAAAATTCTTGCGTACCTGTTATACAACCACGATCATGCAGTTCCTCATCATGAACTGATTGACCAGTTCCTGTCCGATGATATCGATAATCCGTATGCAACCATCAAGAATCTGGTATACCGGATGCGAAATATCCTGAAAGAGTATTTTCCGGATGATGAGATCATTTCTACTTCTTCCGGTTCCTACTATATTTCCGGTGACTATGAAGTCCGTCTGGATGCCAACGATTTTGAAGCGATTACCCGTCAGTTACGGACCTTTAACGACGGTCCGCAGAAGACCGACCTGTATCGTCAGCTGGTTGAAATATACAAAGGTTCGTTCTTACCGAAACAATCGTCGGAGATGTGGATCATTCCGTTATCCAGTTATTTCCATACGCAGTTCATTTCCTGTCTGAAATCCTATATTTACGTATTGGAAGAACAGGAAGACTATACCGAGATGAACAAAATGTGCGCGTACGGCTTACAACTGGACTATCTTGATGAAGAATTGTATTATCTGAACATCACATCTCTGGTTCATCAGGGAAAAGACGTACAGGCCCTGTCGCAATATCATCAGGCAGTCAACATCATCTATAACGAACTGGGTGACCGTCCGAGTGATGCGATGAACGAATTGTACAGGGAACTGAACAAGTCGAAACAGACGCATATCAAGACAATCAATGAGATTCAGGAAGAACTCATGGAACTATCCGTCAATAAAGGTGCATACTTATGCGAATACGGTGTATTCAAGGAAATTTACCACGTATTCAGTAAGTGGTGCTCCCGTTACGGCATGAGTATTTACATGGCGGAATTAACCGTCACGCCGAAAAACCTGAAAACACCGGAAAAGATTGATGAATTACGTTCCGAAGCAATGGAACGTCTGAAACAGTCGATGAAGTCCAATCTTCGTCAGGGTGATATCATCACCGCATTCAGCAATTCCCAGTTACTGGTACTGTTACCTACATGTACCCAGGAAACAAGTCGTATGGTTATGGAACGAATATTACTGAAGTATCATACGCTTGGTAAAGTAAAGAACATTGACGTTTCCTTTACCGTTGCTTCCGTCGGACTGAACAAGCCAACCATCTGGAAAGGACGGAATTAGTTATGGTAAACGTTCGGTACACACCGTCCATGCTGAAAGTATGCATCAACAAATGGGATGATTATACCATGCAGGGAAACGTATATTCCATTTTACTGGAAGACCCGATTTCTTACAGCAGCTGGGCAGAATTTCTGCTGAAGATTGATGCCATGTTTGACCAGACCGGTTATCCGCAATCGTTCCAGCACAAACGCAGTTTCAAAGAAGAAACACCGACTACCACAAACCTGTTCACGTACGTTGAACCGGTGATTCGTGAAGATGTCCCGTTCCAGACGGAAACCGGAGAAGTCTGTACGATGATTCTGGAAGTCCATTCCAGAGAACATGCCAGCTGGCAAGGTGCTCTGTTTACGGAAGACCACATACCGGTATCTTCTTTCCAAAGTGAACTGGAAGTCATCAAACTGATTAACGGATTCGTCAGAAACAAATAAAAAGCCGTGACAAGCGGCTTTTTTATTTTGTCAGTAATTTATCCGTAATTTTCTTTGTGAACGGCTGATTCCGGAATCTCAGACACTGCAGACGTCTTGGCAGAATTTCCACGGTAACAGACGTTACGTCCTTTACGACGTTGTTCTCACCATCAACCGTCAGTAACACGTTCTTTGCCGGAATTTCCATCCGGATTACTTTATAATCCGGAATAATCACACTGCTCATCAGGTTTTCATAATGTTTATTGTTCAGCGGCGCAATTGCCGTAATCTGCATGGTTTTCAGATCCGGATCGACAATACTCCCACGGAAACTCATATTATAAGCCGTAGAACCGACAGAGGTACTGACTAATATTCCATCCCCCGCAAAATGTTCCAGAAGATCGTCATTGACATAAATATCCATATACATCGTTTTCAGATCTTCCTTACGGATTACGACTTCATTCATCGATAAAAATGTTTTGGTTCCCTGTAACGTCTCGACAATCGTCAGCTGGATATCCGCTTCATTGTATACCAGACAATCATTCTTCAGATATTGCAGAAAATCATCCAGTTCCGATTCGTTAACATTCTGCAGAAATCCCAGTTTTCCGGTATGAATCCCGATATACGATTTATCCAGTGAAAAGTCCAGGTCTTTTACCATATGTAAGAAACTTCCGTCCCCGCCAATCGCAATCGCCAGTTCAAAATCCGTATCACTGACCGTAAAACCGTTTTCGAGTAATTTCTGTTTCAAAAGATCTTTGATCTGTTCCGAATGTTTGGAATGATTGGTACACAGTTTTACTTTCCGGATCATATTTAACTCACAATCTTTTCTTTTTCGGATTCGCCGGGACTCTGTTTCTTTCTTTGAATCCGTTGCGAAGACCGTTCCATCTTAGCCAGCGTATGCGTAATAAAGAAATAACACAATCCGGCAGGAACTGACATCCACATAAAGGAAGAGCCGATACACAATCCCATACAAGCCGCAAACCACAGTCCGGCAGCTGTTGTCAATCCCTTGATTTCATTGTTGTGGGTAACGATAATGACACCACCGCACAAAAATCCCATACCGCTGACAACCTGTGCCGCCATCCGCATCGGATCTCCCAGATTGGTATCCTTGAACGTCAGTGTTCCGATCAGCATGACCAGGCAGGATCCCAGGCACACCATCGCATGGGTTTTGATCCCTGCCGGTTTACCGAATACTTCCCGGTCATACCCGATCAATGCACCCATTAACGTCGCATACAGTATTTGAAATGACACTGTCGCATAAGGCAGAATCTCATGAATTGACATATGAATTTCCTTTCCGCAAAATTGCTTCTTTTAATTGTTGATATCGTAAAGAAGGGTGGAACGTACCCTGCACTTCCCGGTAATCCATACCGAATGCCCCACGGGTTACCATGACAATCGGGGGCATCTGAATCCGTTTGAATATCGCAATTCTCATCTGCCGCAAAACCCATTCCAGATCTTCTATAAACGCTTTCGGTTCATCCAGATGATAGTATCGGATCCAACGTCCCATTTCCGTTTCATAAATACTGCCGTCCAGATACGACTGCATAATATCCTCTGTGTGATATCCCGGATACTCGGTTAACCGGGATATCAGCCAGTCGTGATAAAACCATTTCATCGGGTCGTACTGATTATCCTTCAGTTCGGCACTCGGTGCCATTTCCCATGTAATGGAATCTTCACCTACAACCGGTAACAGCCTCTCCGGTACAATCTCCGTACCATAGCGGTCGTTAATCTGATGAGCAATGTCAAACATCTGTACTTTGGTCAGATCTCCTAACGGACTGATAGCACCGATGGAATCCCCGTATAAAGTTGCGTACCCTAATGCTACTTCCACTTTATTACCGTTATTCATAATCACGCCGTTTTCGATCTGCGCAAACGTACTCAAAAGATGTCCCCTGGTACGGGCCTGAATGTTTTCATGTACCAGTGTCGACAATTGTTCCGGTGCATAACCGTATTGACTGACTACCGTATTGACCGTTGACTGATAAGCTTCGGTAATCGATCCGTTCCGCAGTTCGATTCCCAGTTTTTCTGCCAGATTGGCAGCATTGGATTTCGTATTCTCGCTGTTATATTTCGTTGCCAGATTGTATCCGACTACCCGTTTGTTTCCTAATGCCATTACCAGTAACGCAGCATTCACGCTCGAATCCAGACCTCCCGATAACCCGATAATCCATTTCGGATTGTATCCCAGTATCTGTTTGTCAAACTCCTGTATGGAACGCACAAGACAAGTCAGTAATTTATGATCGGTTGTATGGCAGAACGGTTTTCCCGTAATCAGACCTAATTCCGAGGTAAAGTCATCCCGCAACACAAACGTCCGGTTTCCTTTCCTGTCATATACCGTACTCATACCGTCAAACATCAGGATATTCTTGCCGTTATTCTGCATACCGCATACGTTCACATAATAGAACGGAACAATACTGCCGTTGTTACGGACATGCTCTTTGATTCTTTTATCCCGTGACGTTTCCTTGGTCAGCGTCCATGGGGATGCCGAAATACTGACAATCAGTTCCGCCCCTTTTTCCATCAGCAACGCAGTCGGATCAATACAATAATCCTTACTCCACATATCCTCACAGATTTCAATACCGATTTTATGTATCTCCCCTTTATAGTCCCACTCAAACGGTTGTACCATCTGTTCTTTTTCTATTCCGAACCGATGCGCATATTCCAGAGCGGACAGGAAATACCGTGTATCGTCAAACACCCGGTAATCCGGATGCAACACCTTGAAATGCTTCCCGTCCATCGGTTTATGGGAAACATACTCTCCGTTATACGCAAACAATGCCGTATTCAGACGAACTCTTCTACCGTCCCGGCCGCACGG
>JABUSI010000390.1 GCA_021442745.1 Erysipelotrichaceae bacterium
CGAATACTTTTGTATAGCTGTAAAGACTTACAGCGCAATCGCACATTTATTTTTCATTTACTAGCATACGATTGGCATACATTGGCATACGGGGCCATTTTTCGCTTGTTTTTTGTCTAACGCTTTTGCCCTCTTAATGCATCTTTGCCCCGGCAGGGATGTGATTGTCCAGCATCAACAGATGCAGTTCTTCTTCCTCACCGCGCTTGTTGATGGCAGAGATTAACATACCGTTGGATTCCATACCCATCATCGGTCTTGGCGGTAAATTGGTAATAGCAAGCAACGTCTTGCCAACCAGTTCTTCCGGCTGGTAATATGCCGCAATACCACTCAAGATGGTCCGTTCGGTACCGGTTCCGTCATTTAACGTAAACTTCAGTAACTTCTTGGACTTCGGTACCGGTTCACAAGCGATAACCTTTACTGCCCGGAAATCGCTCTTCGCAAACGTTTCAAAATCAACGAATTCTTCAAACAACGGTTCAATCACAACGTTGGAGAAATCAATGACTTCTTCCGTATTTGATACGGAAACCTTTTCCGTCTTGGAATTCTTGGAATTTCCTTCCGGCTTCATGGACGGGAACAACAGAACTTCACGGATGGTAACACTGCCTGTCAGCAACATTACCAGACGGTCAACCCCTAAACCGATACCACCGGTCGGAGGTAAGCCGTATTCCAGAGCTTCTACATAATCAACGTCCATTTCACTGGCTTCGGCATCACCCAGTGCCTTCAGTTCCAGCTGCTTTTCAAAACGTTCTCTCTGATCAATCGGGTCATTCAGTTCGCTGAACGCGTTCGCATATTCATGTCCGTCAATGAACAGCTCGAAACGGTCCGCAAATCTCGGGTCTTCCGCATTCTTTCTTGCCAGAGGAGAAATTTCCACCGGATGACCATAGACAAACGTCGGTTGAATATAGGTAGATTCACAATATTCTTCATAGAATAAATTGATAATATGTCCGACTGTCATCTGATGCTTTTCCGGAACAATGTTATGTTCCCTGGCAACAGCCAGTGCTTCTTCCAGTGTCATTTCCTTCCAGAAATCCACACCGGTCTTTTCCTTGATGGCATCCACCATATGTACTCTCTTGAACGGTGCTTCCAGACAGATTTCCTTACCGTTGTATTCGACGGTTGTCGTACCGATGGCTTCCTTGGCAACGCTGTTGATCAAGCCTTCTGCCAGATCCATCATACCGCTTAAATCGGAATATGCGATATACGCTTCCACCGTAGTAAACTCCGGATTGTGCATGGCATCCATTCCTTCATTCCGGAATAACCGTCCGATTTCATACACACCTTCCAGACCACCGACAATCAATCTCTTCAACGGCAATTCCGTCGCAATCCGCAGATAGAAATCGGTATTCAACGTATTGTGATGCGTCACGAACGGTCTGGCAGCCGCACCGCCCAAAATCGGTTGTAACACCGGTGTTTCCACTTCAATCAATCCCTGTCCGTCCAGATAATGCTGAATCGCACGGATAATTCTCGGACGAGTCATCGCAATCTTACGGCTCGATTCGTTCATAATCAGATCGACATAACGTCTTCTGGAACGTTCTTCCACGTCTGTCAGTCCGTGGAACTTTTCCGGTAACGGGCGCAACGCTTTCGATAAATGTGTATATTGGGTTGCCCGGATGGTCAGTTCGCCGGTATTTGTCTTACATACCGTACCTTCAATCCCGACGATATCCCCGATATCGCTGTCCTTGAAGATTTCATACGTATCATCTCCGACGATTGCCTTGTTTACCATAATCTGAATCTGTCCGTCACGGTCCTGGATATGCATGAATCCCAGTTTACCCTGTCTGCGCTTGGTCATAATACGACCGGCAACACGTGCCGTCATATTCTTTTCTTCCAGTTCTTCTTTTGTCAGTTCACCGACCTCGTTACGAAGTGCCAGTGACCGGTGGGTTCTCGCAAACGCACTGCCAAACGGATCAATTCCCTTTTCTCTTAAACCTTCCATCTTCTGACGACGGACAAGTTCCTGTTCCGTTAATTTTACTTCCATAGTTTTTCTTCCTTTCCAATTAAAAAACTCCCATCCATAGGGACGAGAGTTCTCATCGTGGTACCACCCTGCTTCATGAAGAAATCGCTTCCTTCACCTTAACGACTTGTAAAGTCACTCCCTTAACGCGGGAACTACGCCTTGCTCCAAGTCCTTTTTCCCTGATTTTCATTGACCCGTTCACACCGTCTAGGGCTCTCTTCTTCACTTACAAATCCGGTACTCTTCTTTTCAACGCAGGTTTTATCGTTTAGATTATATCGGTTCTGCAAGTAACTGTCAACGAAAGAACATTATTCCAGCCACTTCCAGACATCCGTTTTCAGGGAATTCTCATATTCCGTGACAATTCGCTCAAATTCCTGCATGGTATTCATCCGGGAAAACTTATTCCGTACGGCAGCATTGTGCGGTAAGCCGGTAATGTACCAGCAGGCATGCCCGCGCATTTCCTTGATGCCGATGCGTTCTCCTTTTAATTCCACCAGACGTTTCGCATGTTCTCTGGCTAACGCAAACTTCTGTCCCGTTGTCAGTTCTTCGTGTTGTCTACCGGACTCTAACGTTTCCACCAGATCCCGAATTAGCCACGGTTTCCCTAAAGCTCCCCGGCAAATCATAACAGCATCGCATTTGGTTTCTTCCAGCATCCGTAACGCATCTTCCACCGTTTTGATATCCCCGTTTCCGATGACCGGAATGGAGACAGCTTCCTTCACCTGACGAATCAGATCCCAGTCGGAATGTCCCTCGTACATCTGCATCCGTGTCCGCGGATGTACCGCAATGGCACTGGCACCGGCTTGTTCCAGTCCTTTCGCAAACTGTACGCAATTGATGCTTTCCTGATTCCATCCGGCACGGATTTTTACCGTCACCGGTTTTTTTACATTCTTTACGATTTCGCGTACCAGTTCATACGCCGTTTCCGGGTTTCTCATCAACGCACTGCCAGAACCGGATTTGACTACCTTGGTTACCGGACAACCCATATTGATATCGATGATATCGCAATCGCATTGGGTATCCAGAAATTTAGCCGCTTCCACCATTGAAGGTAATTCATTACCGAATAACTGCATACTGATCGGATGTTCCTCTTTATTGACAAGAGTCATCTCTTTGGTTTTTTTGTTGTTGAATACGATGGCTTTATCAGATACCATTTCGGCATAAATCAACCCTGCACCGAAATGCTTCGCAATGATCCGGTACGCTTCGTTACTGATACCGGCCATCGGACCGACAACTACTTTGTTCGCAATGACAAGATCACGGATTTTCCAGCTCTGGTCCATCTTATGCCCCTGACTTTGCCAGTTTCGTATCGTAAATAACCCGCAATTCTTCTTCCGAGAAATGATAGTCGGAATTACAGAACTCGCAATGCATATTACAGCCATGGTCTTCTTCCATCATCTGCCGGATTTCTTCCGGATCCAAAGTATTTAACACAAACAGACAACGCTCTCTGGAACAATTGCATTCAAAACGCAACTCTCTGGTTTCCAGTTCGTGATAATCTTCAAAAATCGATTCCACAATCTGAATCGGTGTCATGCCT
The DNA here is from genome assembly GCA_021442745.1 of Erysipelotrichaceae bacterium. Classification (GTDB taxonomy): domain Bacteria; phylum Bacillota_I; class Bacilli_A; order Erysipelotrichales; family Erysipelotrichaceae; genus RGIG4607. Next base: position 3,615 of record JABUSI010000390.1, read on the forward strand.
TCGTGAATCAATGTGGAAATCGGTTTCAGGTCTTTTAATTTTTCTTCCACATACACGATATCTTCTTCCGTAGATTCCGGCATCATCTGGATAATCAATCCGCCGGAAGACAATACGTGATTGTCGGTATCGACCAGAACACCTACGGATACCGCTGACGGTGTCTGTTCACTGACTGTGAAATAATATGCGAAATCATCCCCGATTTCTCCGGTCTGCAATTCTACCGTACCGGTCCAGGTTTCTTTTCCCATACCCATGTCTTTGATGACTTTTAACGTACCTTCTCTGCCCATTGCATACCCGACGGCCAGTTTACCGGTATCGTTATACGTAAAATGCACTTCCGGATCGGCCACAAAACCTCTGACATTTCCGTTCGCATACGCATCCACCATAACGGTTCCCATCGGGCCCCCGCCGTTGATCTGAATGGTCAGTTTTTCCTTATCCGTCTTCAGCATACTTCCCATAATACATCCGACACTCATCGTTCTGCCTAAGGCAGCGGACGCACAAGGATATAAGTTATGTTTCTCTCTGGCAACATCAACCAATTCGGTCGTATCACACGCAAACACCCGTACGTGTTCGTTTCTGGCAACACCTCTTGTTAAATGACTGCTCATGGTTCTTCTCCTTTCAAAAGCCCCTGAATACCAGGGGCTTATCGATTATTCTTCGGTTGGTTGTTCTTCCTTCGGTTCAACCTGTCCGACTTCATCAGACAAATCGCTCAATTCATCCACCGTCTTCAGAACTTCTTCCCGTTGCGGTTTCACACCATATTCCATGATGTGTTCCAGATCTTCTTTGGTCAGCGTTTCGTGTTCCACCAACGCATTCGCAATGTTTTCGAGAACATCACGATGGGAAGTGATAACCTCTTTCGCTTCCGCATAACATGCATCGATAATCTTTCTTACTTCGTTATCGATTTCAATCGCTACCTGTGCGGAGTAATCCTTTGCGGCAGCATAATCTCTTCCTAAGAAGACACTGCTGGACTTCGTTTCATACTGAATCGGTCCTAAATTACTCATACCGTACGACATAACCATATCCTTCGCAATTCTTGTTGCTTCCTGGATATCGTTACTTGCACCCGTACTGATTTCACCTAAGCATACTTCTTCGGCAACCCGACCGCCTAAGTAACTCGTAATCTTCGCGTACAATTCCCGTTTGGTCGCAATAATCCGTTCTTCCTTCGGAGTCATCAGGTTATATCCGCCCGCCATTCCGCGAGGAATGATGGTCACTTTCTGTACAATGTTCGCATCTTCCACAAACAAGCCGATTACCGCATGACCCGCTTCATGGATTGCCACCAGTTTCTTTTCGGATTCGCTGTACTTTCTGCTCTTCTTTGCAGGACCCGCCATTACACGGTCAATCGCTTCATCCAGGTCATCCATATTAATCATTTCATGATTGTTACGAACGGCCATGATAGCAGCTTCATTCAATACGTTTGCCAGATCCGCACCGGAGAATCCCGGAGTTCTCTGAGCCAACGCTTCCATATTTACGTCACTCGTAAATTTTTTGTTTCTTGCATGTACATCAAGAATCGCCATTCTGCCGCGCTTATCCGGTAAATTTACCGTAATCTGACGGTCGAAACGACCCGGTCTTAACAACGCCGGATCCAATACGTCCGGACGGTTGGTAGCTGCGATAATCACGATACCGGTATTTTCTTCAATACCATCCATTTCTACCAGCAACTGGTTCAATGTCTGTTCCCGTTCGTCATGTCCGCCACCGACACCGGCACCACGCTGACGACCTACCGCATCAATTTCATCGATAAAAATCATACATGGTGATGTGCTCTGTGCCTTCTTGAACATATCACGCACACGGGAAGCACCGACACCGACAAACATTTCCACGAAATCAGAACCGGAAATGGAATAGAACGGAACGTCCGCTTCCCCGGCTACTGCCTTCGCCAGCAATGTTTTACCCGTTCCCGGAGGACCTACCATCAGGATACCCTTCGGAATCCGGGCACCCATCTTGATAAACTTCTTCGGATTTTTCAGATAATCAATCAATTCTGCCATTTCTTCTTTTTCTTCATCACAGCCAGCTACGTCATTGAAACGAACTTTAATGTTTCCTTCCAGTCTTGCCCGTGATTTCGAAAATTCAAACGCTTTGGCATTTCCGTTTGCGGCATTCATCCGGGAAATCATTAACATTGCCAGTGCCGCAAGCATCAGAATCGGTAATACGTTACTGATTAACGTCATCCAGATACTCTTCGCATTCGGATTGACAATGTTCAGGTTTCCGGCTTTCACCTTTGCCTGCAACTTTTCCATCAACGCATTGTTGATGGCTTCGGTATTCGGAATCCGCGTGGAATATACATACGTTGTCGTACCATCCACATATTCACCCCGAATATCGATTACCGTATAATCCACGCTGACGGTTGCCGATTGCACGTCCTTCGTTTCCAATACGGTCATGAACTCATCGTAACTCAACGACTTCGCTTTTGACGTTGTGTTCAAGTTCATCAGGCTGATAACGGTTAACAATACCAAAAGGTATGGTAACCAATACATCCACTTCTTATTCTTCAAAGAAAATCACTCCTTTATTCGTAAACTTCCGGCTTCAATACACCGATAAACGGTAAATTCCGGTATTTCTGGTTATAGTCCAGACCATAACCTACCACAAATTCATTCGGTACCGTAAATCCGATGTAATCCGCATTGATTTCCACTTCCCGGCGTTCCGGTTTGTCCAGCAATGTGACAATCCGTACCCGTTCCGCACCCTTGCCGTACAACATTCTCTTGACGACATGCAAGGTTCTTCCGGTATCCACAATATCTTCTACCAGAAGGATATCCAATCCCTTGATACTCGTATCCAGGTCCTTGACGATTTTTACATCACCTACAGATTCCGTACCGGCATAACTGGATACGTCCATGAAGTCCATTTCCAGCGGCAGCTTTATATATTTAATCAATTCAGCCAGAAACGGAACCGATCCCCGTAACAATGCTACAACCAGCAGCTTATTGCCGCTGCTTGCGTAATCCTTTGTCAGCTGTTCGCCCAGTTCGGCACAACGTTTTTCAATTTCTTCTTCCGTAATCAATACTTTCAGAATCTCATCACCAAACATATCGAGTATCCTCCATAATAAGACAATTGTTATTCTACCATAAATAGATTCGGTTTAGTACTGTAATGATTGATATCACAGCCGATTTTCGGGACAAAAATCACGTTCTTTTTCGCATTTTCCACAACCAGCCACCGGTCACGGTCCCAAAGCGGAACCTTCCGGTCAATAAACCATCGGTTCAGTTTTTTCGTTCCGAACCGCAGTTCGATTGTATCCCGAGGCTGTACCGTCCGTACGATAAGCGGGAAATCCTCATCTGTAACTGTAATTGCCTGTATTGTACGCGTTCCACATAAAGTTAAGGTAAACAACGGATGCGTATATTCCCGCAAACAATCCAGTCTGCAATGCACCGGCTCTTCTTTTTCGTGCAAGTATACTTCCCCGTAACAGATATCCAGCAATTTTCCTTCCAGTTGTTCCCGATGGTTCTTCCCGTCGTTTAACAGACAATCCAGATGGGAAAGATACTTCCGGGACATCCCGTATGCGTCAATCGCATTGACAAGAAGATATTCCCGTAGTACCAAAAGACGGATCTCTTCCGGCAGCTTCCGGTATGTTTCCGTATTCCACGGAATCGGCTGTTTCGGAACCATCGCATCAACGGTTTTCCGGAGTTCTTCCGATTCCCTGTTACGATTCTCAATTTCTTCCAGCCAGATCTTTCTCTGCATCGTATCCGCCGGTTCCACCCGTTCATGACGAATCGCATTTCGCCGATACAAATCGGTACCATTGGTTTCATCATATCCATACGGAACGTTATTTTTTATCACGTATTCTTCCGTTTCTTTCTTTGTCCAATCCAGAAGCGGACGAATAACAGTCATTCCCCATATAGTATGTTCCCTTCGGATGCCGTAACAGGAAACCGCGCTGCCACGTTCCAATTGTAAAAGATATGTTTCCAGATGGTCATCCTGCTGATGCCCCAGAAGTACCGCATCACACGAATACTTCTCGCACAATTCTTTATAAAACCGATACCGTACATCCCGTGCCCAGCTCTGGAAATTACCGGATTCATACACAGGAACAAGTACTTCGCACACAATGCCATTCATTTCGCAACATTTCCGCACCAGTTCTTCATCCCGGTCGCTGCTGTTTCTTTTTTTATAGTTCACATGAGCAACCACAACCGACAGATTCTTTTGGACACATAAGGAAAGAAGCGTCATGGAATCACTTCCTCCTGACACTCCGACAACGTATTTCTTTGTACAATCCAATGAGTCCATCGTCATCACCATCGGTATTATATCATAACTAAATCCCGATACAGGCGCGCAATCTCCTTACGATTTTCTGAAACATCATCGAGTCGGCATCAATGTGCGCCTTCACGTCAATAATCCGCGCCGTATTGATAAACTTCGCATCATTCAGGAACAATACCGACGGTTTTACCAGCCCCGGCACCAACCCGATTCGCATCAAATGTTCCCTTCCCGTCGGATTTTCATACTCATCATATGCCAGTGCATACGTCGAGCTGTTTGATGTCATCGGAACCACAAACGCCTTCCCGTGATGAAAGGAAATAATCAGACCGAAATGCTGGTATCCGACTTCATACACATATGCCTTGCCGAAATCGATGTAACATATATCCCCGACCATCACCTTCACACCCAGTTCGGTCGCGGACCGTATATTCCTTCGTTTCTGCCAGTTCACCTCACTGATCATCAGTTTCGTTTTCTCTCCGTCTGACAACGTACTATAATGTTCCTTCTCATCTTCAAAATAACAATCCTTTAAATGTTCCGCAAAATACGGTTTGTGCTGCTCGCCATGTTCATTCATATCCCTGCCTCCTACTATTTCTATAGGAAGCAGTCATTGTTATCCTAAAAAGAAGTAAGATTTCTCTTACTTCCCGAATGTTTTTTCATAATATTCTTTTTCCTGCTGATAGATCGTACGTAGTGACAACACGTTATAAGCAATATAGGACAAAATCGCAACTACCATCCATACATAGGAAAACAGTGCAGCCACAATGCCGGATGCCACAACCAGACCGACAAATCCGAAGAACATTTTTCTGGCATGGCTCTGGGCAGCGGCAGCATCTTCCTTAATCGTTACGTTTGCCCATGCCTGTTTAAACGGCGCTTTGAGGTATACGTATTCCGGCCATTTGGTAATACCGAAAATACTTCCGACCATCACAATTCCCGTCAGCAAGGACATAAACCAGAAGTTTGCGGACGGATTGAGCATCAGCCCCAGCAACATTACCATCAGAAACACACCGTAAATTGCCATATTCCCGCAAGCAATCAGATGCAGGTCAAAACTGCTGATATACCGCTTGTTTAATTTGTGGCAATGACCGCAATTCACTTTCCCGCCTTCGTATTTGTTCAACCGCGCACCGACAATCTGCGTGATTTCTTTCTTACAGTGATCGCAATAGATTTTCATACTACTTTTCCTTCTTGGAAACCAATCCCATTTTACGCAAAATGTTCATAACCGGATGGAACGTTTTGGATACCATTCCGGTAATCTCAATGAACAGTTCAAAACACACTATCAGCACAAACAACATCAGTAAGCCGACTTTTTCATTCACAACGTACAGATATGCACTGAA
>JABUSI010000294.1 GCA_021442745.1 Erysipelotrichaceae bacterium
AATCCGACAGCCAACATCATACCGGATGCAGCACCCAAACCTGTCATTACCCAAGCAGGCATGCTTCCTAAGAAGTTTTGCAAACCGTCAATACCGAATGCTACAGCCAAGAACAAGATGGTAGCGTTGATAGACAATTGAACGAAACCGATCAACAAGTTTGTGATCAGGAACTTTTTAGGGTTGCATTCAGCAGCCAATTTTTCGAAGAATGCAGCAAAACCAGCCCACAACGGTGTGAACATAGCACTGATGGAAGCCATCAATGTTCCGATAGGAACGGAAATAGCGATACCTTCTTCGATACCTGCGTTTGTTAATACTGCATAAGCAACAGCAATGATACTTGCAACTGTTGCATCGGCAGCAACAGCACCACCGATTGCAGAAATACCCATAAATGCGGCTTCCAGGGATGCACCCATAACGATACCTGTGTGGAAGTCACCTACTACCAAACCAGCCAACGGTGCGATTACAATTGGTCTGGTCAGACATTGCCAAGATAATAAACTTTGGTCAACGTACATAATAATTACATACAATAAAGCTAATTTTAAAGCAGCTCCAGCCATAATTTAATATTCTCTCCTTTCATTATCCTATAGCCCTAATACTTTGTTTAAAGGTTCCGGAACGTTTTCAGGTGTTGTCTGGTAAACGGTTTCTACACCGAATGCCATGATTTCCTTAAACAGTTCCACTTCAGAATCATATGCGTACAAGTTGGCACCGTATGTTTTACGTGTTTCACCGTTAACCTTAGGTGCAATTCTTCCGTAGTTACCAATATTGATTGTAGGGATTCCCTTAACATCGTTCAATCCCTTCAAAATTGTTAACAAATCTTCTGGTGAAGATACAATAAGAAGAATCTTTAAACCAGCAGCGCGTGGGTCGTTCAACAGTTCCAATGACTTTTCCATTGTTGTAATTACTGTCTTACAAGTTGGTGGAGCAGCCATCATCAAACTCTTTTTTACAATATCGTTTGCAGCAGCATCGTTGTTGGCTACGATAATACGGTCAACACCGGTGTGACGAGACCACTTGATTGCTACTTGTCCGTGGATCATTCTTTCATCAAGTCTAACTAACTTAATCATTGCTCTAGTCCCCCTTTCTAGAAGAATTCTTCTTCACTTTCTTCAACAGGTGTTGTATCTAGAATAACCTGACGCATCATGGAACGAGACCCGTCTATCACCTGTTGCAATTCATCATCACTGATACTTGGTTTCATTGCCAGTTCCAATACCAATGCCAGGTTTACACCGGCTACCAGTCTGGTGTTTGGTTTCACCAAATATTCGACCATTTTGGAATTCACGGAACCGCCGTACAAATCGGATAACAAAAGCACTTCATCCTCTTCCGTTACCGTTTCGTAAAACTTATCCAGTTCATCCGAAACCAGTCTGTCATCTACATAAGCATCGAAAACCGTAACCTGGTCGCTGTTCCCCAACAGCACATCCAGTGAGCTTTTCAACCCGCTTGCCAGATGGCCATGTGATGATAAGAAAATTTTTAGCATACAGATTCCCCCTTCGGGTAACATTATAATATGAAAGCGGTCTCATATCTCACAAAGTTTTACACTCACAATAGTGCAATATTTGCACGAATTTATAAAAAAATAGTGCAAACGTCTTGCTTTGCACTATTTAACATAAACCTAACGTCTGTTATGGAAGAAATCGGCTTCTATACTTTCTTCAAATAACAACTCCAGTACTTCGTCTTTGTTTGTCAAAAGTTTCATTGCCAGTAATGTATTTCTGAACAAACGGATTAAAATCTGATCCATTACTTTTACAATTCTCCAGTTCAGATCTTCCGGTAAGGATATCGCATATACTACATAAGCACGCGTACCTTCCCATTGACATGAGCCTTTTATGATATAAACGTCAAAGAAAGCCTGGTTTGTCTGATTATAGTCATAAAACAGTACAGCCTGTCTCCTTTCGCCGTCAAATACCGAATAAACAGAATCAACTTCATTCCATTGTTCAATCTGGTCGGCAGGATTTTTTGCTTTCTGCGAAAGAATATCAAATACATGTTGTTTTGAGGAGAATTCTCTTTCGATTACATTCATCGTAGTCTGTAAAAAATACAGAACGTCTCTGGAATATCCTTCTTTAAATACTTTGTGGAATAAATCGGTCTGAGAAAATGTTCTGGAGAACGGTCGGTAAATATACATTGGTATCGAATAATTATTGATTCCGTACATGGTATCAATAAAAAAACCGTGGTAGGAAGATAAATTCAGTTTTCTCATTTCGTACTGATTATACAGTTCAAGGGAATCAATATATTGTCCGAAATGCATAAGAATTTCTTCTCTTAACCGGTTTCCTGCTACCAATCCGCTGGTAGAGGTAACAAGCAATTTTCGTTTATGATACAAAAACGGCAATTTTTTCATATAATACTCAACCGAAACAGCAACTGATGTCAGATTGATTTTGTTAAAACAAACATCAAACTCTTTTTTCAGCAGTACGGCTATCACCCTGCTGATTTCCATTGAAAAACAACCTACATCTTTTAAACTGCTTTCCGCATAATTCAAAAACTGAATCGGACGTTCATAATGAAAACGTTTTGTCAGGCATAAGCTGATGAATTCACTCTTTAAATCCACAGAACAATTCTCGATAAAATTTAACAAATCATGCATTTTATGTTCTGTTGCATATCCTTTCAGATAATCAACCATTTTCTGAGCCTTATTCAGTTCTTCTTCCATAATCTGACTATCCGTATTCATACGGGTTAAGTCAAAATCACGCAGCACAAACAATCCTACAGTAAAAAGAAGCAGTTCGTCATCGGATATCCGAACCCATTGCCGAATAACCGGATGTGCAAATACTTTCTGAGCCACAGTGTACTCATAGGTGTTTTTCAAAGTATTGTATAACGCCCGTTGAGATTCAGATAATCGGATCTCAAATCCTTTTTGAATTCTGTTTCGCAAAAGACAAATATAAGCACTCATTTTTTTGGTATCGATATCTTTCAACACCACATCATACTCACGGATGACATCCAGAAATGCATGACGGATATCGTAATATTGTGCTATATCATCAAAAAACATTTTTTCAAAACGTGATACTCTCAGTTCTTCCGCCTTTCCCAGAATATAGTACAGATCCACAAAGCACTCAATTGCACATTTCCGGAAAGAGAATTCATCACCTTCCAGTGAAAGACCAAGATGTGATTTCATGTTGATTCCATATGCATTGAAAAACAGCTTTGACCATTTGATCAGTGGAGATATAGAACTTGCCGAATAATGAATCCTTAGCGCCAAATCATCTGCTGTAATTTCCGTCTCCGATAAAAGAGTTTGCGTTACGTAAAGCCTTTTGTTGAGTGTGTCGAGATCCGCTACACGGGAATAGGCAAATGCTTCTGCAATTTCTCTTGCTTCTTTATCAAATCCGTCATCATATTTCTTAAAACAATACCCTTTTCCCTGAATTGACTGAATGGTAGCATGACCGGATTCTTCAAATGCCGTTTTAAGATACGATATCTCAGATTTGATGGTACGAATTGACAAATCCGTCATCTCTGCCAGAAATTGCGACGAAACCGGATTCTGTTCGTTCGCATTCAGTAAATACCCGCAAATAACTACTTGTCTCATCCCTCTTGGTATCATTATTTCCACCTCAAATCTTCTTTCATTGTACAAAATATCTTTTATTTGGTAAAGTATACGAAACGGTGGTGATTATATGGTCAGAATATTTGTTGATTTTGAATGGCATCCGACCAGACAGTTTGAAGAAAATTACAGTGAAATTATTCAGTTCGGTGCTGTCATGATGAATGAAAACTATGAGGAAATCGATTGTTTCGTCAGTTATGTAAAACCGGAACTCGTTAAAGAATTAAGCTGGTGGATTCTGGATTTAACAAAAATACGTGAAGAAGATTTACAGAATGCACCGTTGTTTTCCGAAGTGTTTGAACAATTTATGAATTGGTGTCGTAAAGAAGGAAATACGTATGAAATTTATTCATGGTCCGATAACGATAGTAAACAGCTTGACGATAATCTGTATATGAAAAATATTGAGAATACGGAATCCATTGATTATTTGTTTGATCACTGGACGGATTATCAGAACGTATTTGATGAATACCTTGGTTTCAAAAAAAGCCTGAAACTGTCAACGGCACTGGAAATGACCGGTATACAGGCAGTCGGTGCCTACCATGATGCATTAAGCGATGCCCGGAATACGGCATTATTATTTAAGTACTGCAATGATGAAAACTCCAGGGAATTCCTCGACAAAATACGGTCCATATTGAATCCGAACGACAAACCGAAAAGTACGTTAGGTGATTCTGTTGATTTTTCCAAGTTGTTCCAATGAAAAACAGTTGCTGTAAAAGCAACTGTTTTGTTTATTTGATGATTGTGTAATAGTTCTCTTTCCGCGCAGCCGTCGGACGGAATCCTTCCGGTTCGCCATATCCCAGAATCACGTTTCCGATGCCTTCATAGGTTTCCGGAATGCCCCACTGTTTCATGAACTGTTTTCCTTCTTCCGTTTTGAATGTTTCTCTGGCGCGATAGATATAACAGGAATCCACTCCTACGGCATGCGCCGCATTCAGTAAATTTCCGATAACCATATTTCCGTCATCCACATACGTTCTGCGTTCGGTATTTGCAAAAACAATCAGTACGGTTGGTGCACCGTAAAACGGATCGTTTGCGGCATTCATGACGGAAGCATTGAGACGGGAAATTTCAGATACCAGTTTTGGATTCTGTACAGCTACAATCAACGGATTCTGCGTACCTTGTCCGGTAGGTGCATATGTTCCTGTTTCCAATATCGCATGCAACTGTTCGTCGGTAATCTGGGTGTTTTTATATTTTCTGCAACTTCTTCTGGTTTGCAGACACTGAATGGTTTCGTTCATTTTTCTTTCCTACTTTCTTTTTACACTGTCATACAATTCTTTTGCGGCAGATAAAGACGATTCGGTCACTTTTCCGCTGGCAATCAAAGCCATTTCCTCAATTCTCTTCGTCTCATCCAAATGGCATATAGACGTTGTAGTCGTTGTGGCATCCTGTTGCTTGGAAACCTGATAATGATTGCTCGCCCATGCAGCTACGGAAGCCAGATGAGTAACCGCAAATACCTGTGCGGTTTCAGAAATTTCTGCCATCTTCTGACCGATGGATACGGCAACACTTCCGGATACACCACTGTCAATTTCATCAAAGATGACAAGTTCAATTCCCTGCAATCCTGTAAAAATTGTTTTTAATCCCAGCATTAATCTGGACAATTCCCCACCACTGGCAACTTTGTGCAACGGCTTCGGTGATTCTCCCGGATTCATACTGATTAGAAACGATACTTCATCATATCCTGATGATTTCAATTCACCTTGCATCAGGTCCGTTTCAAAAACGGCATTTGGTAACTGTAAATCCCTGAGTTCTTTCTGAATCTTTTCTTTTAATTCTTCAGATGCTTTCTGACGTGTATCGTGTAATTTGCGGGCAACAGCTTCTGCCTTCTCTCTGGCATCTTTCAATTTTCGTTCCAGCCGTTCCAGGATTTCATCGCGCTGTTCGTATTTTGTCAGTTCTTCCCTGCAGTTCTGTGCGTGCTGTAATAACTCACTGACACTCATGTTGTACTTTCTTCTCAGTTTATGCAAGAAGAACAAGCGTTCATTCCAACGGTTCAGTTGTTCTTCATCCATACTCATCGAGTGCAGATAATCATTCATGGTTTCGTACAAGTCCAGCAAATCATAATAATGTGTGGAGAGTTCTTCTTTCTTTTTTGCAATAAACTCAATATCCGAAATGCAATCCAACTGTCCAATCGCATCAAATAAAGAAGGAAGTGCTCCGTTATCCTCGTTCAGCAAGGCTGTGCAGGCTTGAAGACGTTCATACATTCTTTCGTAAGAAGACATTTCACGGATGTTCTGTTCCAGTTCTTCTTCCTCGCCTTCTTTTAAACCGGCGTTTTCGATTTCTTCCATCTGGTATTTCAGAATATCCATCTGTGCCAGGGAATACGTCGTATCTTTTACTTCATTGTATTCTTTCAGACATTCCCTGTAATTCTTATACGCAGTTTTCATTTCCTGAAGTTGATTCTTAAGAGATGCATATTCATCCAAAAGAGAAAGATGATATTTCGGATTCAGAAGATATTGCGTATCGTGCTGCGAATGAATATCCACAACCGCACCGACAAGATCTTTCAGCATGGATAACGTTACCGGACGATGATTAATGCGGCACGTACTTTTTCCCGTCACGTCAAATTCACGGGTAACAATGAGACAGTCACTGTCCAGTCCGGCTTCTTCCAGCATATTTTCCTGCAATGTATTGACGGTAAACTCGGCTTCAATCAAAGCTTTCTGTGCGCCTTTACGTACCAGAGAGGAATTTGTCCGTTCTCCGCACAACAAACTGATGGCATCCATGACAATGGATTTCCCGGCGCCGGTTTCTCCGGTGAACGCACTGAATCCTTGTTCAAATTCAAGATATAAGGAATCAATGAGAATAAAGTTCTGAATACGAATGGATTGAATCATAGTATCCCTCCCGCTGCTAGACTTTTTTATAATACGCCAGAAATTCCTGGTTTCCTTCCGTTCCTTTGATGGAACTTACGGTAGTCGCTACTACTTGCAGATGATGCAGTTTTGCCTGATCGTGAACCATTGCCAGCAAGCTTTCCGTTTTCTTTTCCAGATTCTTCACCACACCGTGTTTATTGAGTTCTTTCGGTCCGAGTTCAAACTGCGGTTTAATTAATACAATGGCTTCCTTACCGGGTAATAATACGGCGGAAATGGCTTCAAACATTTTTGTACAGGAAATAAACGAAACGTCCATAACGACTAAATCAATTGTTTTCTCGAAATCTTCTTTTTTCAGATACCGGCAGTTGACCCCTTCTCTGTTTTCCACTTTCGGATGAATTCTTAACGAAGAATGCAGTTGTCCGGTACCAACGTCACAGGCATAACTGTAAGCGGCATTCCGGTCCAGTACACACTGCGTAAAACCGCCGGTGGATGCGCCGATATCCAGAACAACTTTATCCTTACAATTAACGTGAAACGTATCCAGTGCATGACGCAGTTTCTCATAAGAACGGGATACGTATTTCGTTTCCGGTGTATCGGCAAGTTGTATTTCATCCGTATCCGCGACTTCATAACCGGCTTTTGTCACCGGTTTACGGTTCACGGTTACTAATCCGTCCTTTATTGCCTGCTGTGCTTTATTACGGGTTTGCGCCAGTCCTAACGCAACGATCTGTACGTCCAAACGCATATATTTTCCTAACTTCTCCGGATTAACAGACTATCCAGGATTCGTTCCAGTTCCGTAATATCCATGGACGTACCCTTCAGACATTCCTTTGCTTCCCTGTACGTTGTATTCATATATTCGGTTGCTTTATCCAATCCCAATACCGTAACGTATGTTGATTTTCCGTTCTGTGCATCACTCTGGGATTTCCCTAACTCTTGCTGACTGGAAACAACATCCAGAATATCATCCTGAATCTGAAACGCCAGTCCCAGTAAAAAACCGAAATTCCGCAACATACTGATATCTTCCGGATGTTCGGCAATGATTGCTCCCATAACCAGCGGTACCTGCAGCAGTTGTCCGGTTTTATTGTGATGAACGTTTCGCAGATCCTCAACAGAAGGATGTTCGGCATGTTCCAGAGCGAGGTCGTCCGTTTGTCCGAGAATCATTCCTTCATCACCGGCAGCTTTTGCCAGTTCCTGTACCAACTCCGCTATATGATTACTGTCCGTTCGCGAAACGGTTTCAAACGCTCTGGTCAGTAACCCATCGCCCGCAAGAATAGCAGTCGCTTCGTCAAACTCAATGTGACACGTCGGTTTCCCTCTGCGCAATACGTCATTGTCCATTGCCGGTAAATCATCATGAATCAGTGAATACGTGTGAATCATTTCTAATGCGGCAGATGCATAAAACCCTTTTTTTACATCGGTTCCGTACCCGGATAGCGTAGCCATCAACAGATGGGGACGTACTCGCTTACCACCCGCTAAAAGACTGTACAATTCGGCTCTCTGGACCAGGGATGGTTCTTCCGGATACAAATCACGAAGGAACTGTTCAAACTCAGTCTTCAGTTTGTTCCATTCCATGTTTCGTCAGAACCTCCTGCATTTTTCCTTCAAATTCTTTTAACTGTGATTCGCAGCCGGCAGCCAGACTCAGTCCTTCTTCAAACACCTTAATGGCTTCTTCCAGAGGTAAATCATTCTTTTCCAATTGTGACGCAATTTCATCCAGACGTTTCATTGCCTGTTCAAATGTAAGTTGTTCCATTTTAGTCTCCTTTGTCTACTGTTCTGCAATCAACGGTTCCGTCTTGTAATCGTAACGTTATGTTCCGTGTTCTGTCTACGTCGGAAATTCTTTTCAGCGTCTTGCCGTCCTGCGTGGCAATCGCATATCCCCTGGATAGCACTTTCAGGGGACTGTATGCATCAAGCAGTTGTACCTCAGAGGCAAACGCCGTTTTCTTTGTTTTCCATAAATCATAAACCCGAGCGGCCAATACCTTACGGTATCTCTCGATATCTTTCCGATAAAAATTCGTACGTTCGGATTGGTCGGCCAGTTCTATTCGTTTCTTCAAAACATCAACACGATTTGTGTACAGCGTCAGAAGATGCTGTGCCCGGGCTAACAGAAATTCTTTCTGACTGATGACGTGCTGCATTTTCCATTGCAGTTTTTCCGTAAAGTTCTGCATCATTTTCTGATTCGTAACCAGACGCATGGTTTCGTCATCCAGACGATACCGTATATCCTTCAGCATCCGGTTTTTCAACTCTTGTATCCGTTGAATGACTTCATCACCATTCGGACTTACCAATTCCGCAGCAGCCGTAGGCGTTGCCGCACGTTTGTCCGAAACGTAGTCAACAAGAGTAATGTCGACTTCATGTCCTACGCCGCTGACAACAGGAGTTTTCATTGTGACGATTGTCTGTATCACGTTCCATTCGTTGAAACTCCACAAATCCTCCAGCGAACCGCCGCCGCGCACCAGAAGAATGACGTCTTGTTGATCTTCATCCGCTTCTTTCAGACGCTTTTCCAGTTCGATACATGCATTTTTCCCTTGCACCAGACTCGGATATATAGTCAGGACGGAAACCGGCCAGCGACGTTGTAAGGTCGTTTTGACATCTGCCAGTGCCGCCGTATCTTTTCCGCAGACAACACCGATTCTCATCGGATATGCCGGTAACGGTTTTTTACGGGAAGGGTCCGCC
>JABUSI010000199.1 GCA_021442745.1 Erysipelotrichaceae bacterium
ATACAACGGAGTGAACAAGTACAGTTCCTTCGGTAAGATCATTGTCGTGAAGACGGGATACAAGTGGTATTATAAGTAGAAAATTATTATAGTAAGAGGCTGTCGAAAAGACGGCCTTTTTTCTCTTGCAAGCCGATAAAAAGAGACTATAATAAATGTGCATGTATGGGGGATTACTATAATGAAGAAGATTACCAAAAAGGACATTCAGACGTTTTTCTTTATCGTCTTGTCGGCAACGTTGTATTCATTGAATATGAAGACGTTTGTCAATGCAGGGAACCTGTATCCGGGGGGATTTACCGGGATTTCCTTATTGATTACGCGTTGTCTGTCGGCATTTGGGGGAATTGAGATTCCGTTTGGGATTTTGTATACGGTTCTGCACATTTATCCGACGATTCTGGTGTATAAGTATGTGGGTCATCGGTTTACGATTTTTTCCGTCATGCAGTATCTGCTGGTGTCATTGCTGACATCGTTTTTGCCGGCCTTTCCGGTGACGGAGGATATCCTGTTGATTGCGGTATTCGGGGGTATGATTAACGGCCTTTCCATTTCGATTGCGCTGCGTCACGGGGCATCGAGCGGGGGAACGGATTTCATTGCGATTTATTTTGCGAACAAGTTTAACATTCCGACGTGGAATTACGTGATGGCGTTCAATGCGATGATTCTGTGTATTGCAGGTTACTTGTTCGGATGGGAAACGGCGTTGTATTCGATTATCTTCCAGTATTGTTCGACGCAGGTTGTAAATCTTCGTCATGACCGGTATAAACTGGTGACACTGATGGTTGTTTCCGAAAAACGGCAGGAAGTATCGGATGCGGTGTTCAAGACGTGCCGGCACGGGATTACCATTATGGATGGAGAAGGTGCGTATTCGCACAGTATGAAGAATGTGATGATGATGACGATCAATTCGTATCAGGTACAGGAAGTGGTACAGGCGGTGAAGAAAGCGGATCCGAAAGTGTTCATCAACATCTTCAAAACGGAGCGTATCGTGGGAAATTATTACCAAAAGCCATTGGATTAGATGGCTTTTTTCTTTATAATGTACGGGTAGAAATGAGGAAGCGATATGAAGTATGTTCGCAATAAGGAATGGTGTCTGATTCTGATTGATGAAGAGTACCATCTGAAAACCATCGGGGAGTTTATGAATGATTATGTGATCTCCGGGGATAAAAGGAAAGAATATTATGCACAGAATAAAGTGTTACTGAACCGTAAACCTGTGAATGATGCGATTCTGATGCAAAAAGGAGATACGTTGCAGATCAAGGCGTTTGAAGAAACGGATGTGGATTATCTGCCGGATGAAGGTGAACTGGAAGTCGTGTATGAAGATGATTTCATGCTGGTGGTGAATAAGCCGGTGGGAATGCTGATTCATCCGGATGGCAATGTAACCAACGGAACGTTAGGAAATCTGGTGGCGAAGTATTATATGAAAAAAGGAATCCGAACACCGGTACGGCACATCCATCGTCTGGACCGGGATACGACGGGTCTGGTCATGTATGCGAAAAGTGAGTTCTTTTTGCCGAAACTGGATAAGATGCTGTTTAAGAAAGAAATCCAGCGGTATTACTATACGATGGTTGACGGGATTGTCGGAAAAGAAGAAGGTGCTACCGGTACGATTAGGGCGGCTCTGGCAAGGGACCGTCACAATTCCAAGAAATTCCGGGTGGATGAGAAGGAAGGCAAAGCTGCTGTGACGCATTATACGGTCAAAAAACAATTGTCACGGTCCACGTTGCTGGAAGTGCATCTGGAAACGGGAAGAACCCATCAGATCCGGGTACATATGGCCTACATCGGCCATCCGATTCTGTTTGATGAACTGTATGGAAAACCAAGGGAAGGCAAGACGTTGCAGCTGCAGGCGTATAAGATTGAGATGAATCAGCTTCTGACGCACAAACCGCTGCACATTATGATTCCGCGTTGTATCTGAAACACCGTTTGTACGGTGTTTTCTTTACGGGTGAAATATGGTAAGATGGTGTACGTTATGACGGGAGAGATGAAGTATGTTAGCGGTGCTGCCATTTGAAAAAATCGTGAATTGCCGGGATATCGGAAAGATTCCTGCAAGGGATGGAAGAGTTGTGAAAAGCGGTCTGTTGTATCGGTCGGCAGGTCTGAGTGAAGCGACAGGAAACGACCTGGAAATGCTGAAGTCTCTGGGATTGCGTCATATTCTGGATTTACGCGGTTCGAAGGAACAGGCATCCGAACCGGAACCGATGCTGGAAGGGGTACAATATCACCCGATTCCGGGCATGGTGGAAAATGAATATACGATGTCAAAAACACTGAATTTCATGGAACTGGTCCGTAACGATATGAGCCGGGAAGAAATGTTTGAGGCGAATGCGTTTTTACGGGAAGCGTACGGGTTTATGGGATTTGACAATGCGGCGTTTTCTTTTCTCTTTTCGTTACTGAAAGAAGAGGAAGTACCGCTTCTGTATCATTGTTCCGGCGGCAAGGACCGTACGGGACTGGCGACGATTCTGATTCTGACCTTACTGGGTGTAAAGGAAGAACGGGTAATTGAGGATTATTTATTCTCGAACAATTTCATCGGTGCTGACGGGTATATCGAATCGCAGATTGCGCTAAGACACATTACGGACAAGGAAGTACAGAAATGTATGTATGAGGTATGCAGCGTATCGATGGATTTCTACAACATTTTCAAAAACAGCGTGATGGAGAAATACGGTTCGTGGGAAACGTATTTTCTGAAAGAATATGGAATAGACGAAGTTTGTCGGAAGAAACTTTGTGACAGGTATCTGGAATAAGGAGATTTTATGAAGATTCAGGATTTTTTCGGACCGAAGGAATTTGAAAAGGAAGCGTTGGCGGTAGCGGTACCGATGATGGCACAGAACGTTATTACCAGTTGTGTCAACCTGGTGGATAATGTGATGGTCGGACAATTGGGGGATATTGCGTTGAGCAGTGTGGCGGCTTCGAACCGGTTTTATATGATTGCGAACTTCGGGATGCTGGGGTTATCGGGAGCAGCCAGTATTTTTCTGGCGCAGTATTTCGGGGCGGAAAACGAAGATAAAATGAAACAGACGTTCCGGTATATGATTTTGTCGGGACTGGTACTGATTGTGCCGATGGGATTATTGGGAATTCTGGCGCCGGAAAGCGTACTGGGATTTTTTACCAAGGATCCGCAGACGATATACAACGGGGCGTTGTATCTGAAAAACGTCATCTATTCGTTTTTCCCGCTGGCAGTCTCCATGAGTATTTCCCAGTCGTTACGGTCCATCGGGGAAACGAAGATTCCGTTTAAGATCAGTATCATTGCGATTTTTACCAATGCGCTGGCGAATTATATCTTTATGTTCGGTCCGTTCGGATTACCGGCATTCGGGATTGTGGGGGCAGCGTATGGTACGGTGGTTGCCAGACTGGTGGAAATGCTGCTGTTTTTACTGGCGATGAAGTTGCGTACCCAGCCGTTTGCGACAAAGGTAACGTCCCTGTTTCATATTGAACCGGCTCTGGTAAAGGCGATTACCATCAAGGCATTGCCGCTGGTGGCCAATGAACTGTTGTGGTCATTCGGTAATGCGATGTTATTCAAACTGTATGCGACGCGTGGTGATGTGGTCATGGCAGGGTATTCGATTGCGACGACAACGTCGGATATCTTCTTTACGTTGTTCGGCGGTATGGCGGTTGCGACAACGGTAATGGTATCGCAGCGGTTAGGGGCCGGAAAACTGGAAGAAGGCCGGAGAAACGGGTATTACATGATTGGCTTTTCGTTCAAACTGGCAATCCTGTTTGCGGTACTGATGTTCGGGGCATCGTTTGTGGTTCCGCATTTCTACAGCGTATCACCGGAGTCGAAGCAACTGGCTGTCAGTTTCTTACGGGTGATGTGTCTGTTGTTCTGGATTTATATGATGAATACACAGATGTATTTTATCCTTCGGGCAGGAGGAGAAATGAAGAAGACGTTACTGATGGACAGTGCGTTTATGTGGGCCATCAACATCCCGGTGGTGGCATCGCTGACATACCTTACCGGTTATTCCATTCTGGTATTGTATATTGCGGGTCAGATGACGGATGTATTGAAATTAGCGGTCGGTTACAGGATGATCCGGAAGGAAACGTGGGTTGTCAATTTGACCGAAGAAAATTAAAAAAACTACTTGCGAAGGGCATATCGGTGTGCTATTATAATTAAGCGCTGTGCCTGAATAGCTCAGTCGGTAGAGCAACTGGCTGTTAACCAGTGGGTCCTTGGTTCGAGTCCATGTTCAGGCGCCATTTGCATAAAACGTCCGGGAAAACACCCGGGCTTTTTTTTGTAAATTCATAAAATATGATATGATAGGAATAACGAGGTATTGCGTATGAACGAAACAACAGCAGCAATGTATACACAGATTCTGAAAGAAGAACTCATTCCGGCGATGGGATGTACGGAACCGATTGCGCTGGCGTATGCCGGGGCCATTCTGAAAGAAGCCATGAAGGAATTGCCGGATACGGTGGATGTTGTTGTCAGCGGCAATATCATCAAGAACGTCAAGAGTGTCATTGTACCGCATACGGGTGGAATGCGAGGGATTGCCTCGGCTGTGGTTTCCGGACTTGTGGCCGGTAATCCGTATAAGCAACTGGAAGTCTTGTCGGAAGTGAATGAGAATGACATTCTGAAAATGAAAGATTATCTGCAGAATCATACCGTAAATGTCAGGCAGTCGGATACGGACCGGATTTTTGAGATTGAACTGATCGGAAAAACGGAAAACAATACGTGTGCGGTTACCATTCACGATTATCATACCAACGTAACGGAAGTAAAAAAGAACGATACGGTATTGTATCAGGGTACGGAAGTGCAGGCGGAAGAAAAGACGGACCGGAGCGTACTGAATATAGCGGATATCATCGAGTATGCGGATACGGTGAATATCGAAGATGTCAGGGAAACACTGGACCGGCAGATTGCGTACAATACGGCCATTGCCGAAGAAGGTCTGAAGGGAAACTATGGGGCATGCATCGGTAAGATTCTGTTGAGTACGGATGCGGATAACGTGAAGACACGGGCAAAAGCGTATGCGGCAGCCGGATCGGATGCGAGAATGAACGGTTGTGAACTGCCGGTTGTCATCAATTCGGGAAGCGGAAACCAGGGTCTGACGGCATCGTTGCCGGTGTTTGTGTATGCGAAACATTTACAAGCGTCCGAAGAACAGTTGTACCGGGCACTTCTGGTATCCAATTTATCGACGATTCATCTGAAAACGGGAATCGGTTGTTTATCGGCATATTGCGGGGCAACGAGTGCCGGCTGCGGTGCCGCAGCGGGGATTACGTATCTGTATGGCGGAAAGTTTGAAGAAATTGCGCATACGATTGTCAATGCCGTAGCCATCAATTCAGGTGTGGTCTGTGACGGGGCAAAAGCGAGCTGTGCCGCTAAGATTGCGTCGAGTGTGGAAGCGGGAATCTTAGGGATGCAGATGTATATGCACGGCAGTCAGTTTTACGGCGGAGACGGGATCGTGCAGAAAAATATTGAAAATACGATTCGCAATGTAGCGGATCTGGCGAGAAACGGCATGAAGGAAACCGATAAGGAAATCTTACGGATTATGTTGCATTGCTAGAGGAGGATATATGGAAAAAATCAAGAAGAATTATCTGTTAATCAGTATTGTGGTGACGATGGTGTTTGCGGGGTTGTATTACTATGTGATGTTACCGCCGATTCATCCGCAGAGTTTCGGGTTTTATATTTTTGTGTTTCTGGTTGTCGGGTGTTTCCTGTTTTGTCTGATTGCGTTTTCGGGTCATCCGATTCAACAGGGAAAGAAAACAACGTGGCTGATTGCGGCAGCGGTTGTGGTAGGCCTGGCGGCAGCGGTTTCGATGATTCTGTACAGTCCGCTGTTGCGTTCGGATTTGTATGCTACACGGATTACCATTGATGATACACGGACGTTTGAAGATGACGTAGCGGAAGTGGATTTTGATGCCTTGCCGCTGGTGGATAAAGATTCAACCGAAAAGTTAGGTGACCGGGTCATGGGTCAGATGGCGGAATGGGTTTCCCAGTTTTACGTATCGGATGATTACTATACCCAGATCAATTACCAGGGTACGATTTTACGTTGTACACCGCTGGAATATAACGGGGGAATCAAATACTTTACCAACCGAAAAGACGGGATTCCGGCATACATTACGGTCAATTCCGTAACCGGACAGTCCGAATTGCACAAACTGGAACAGGGAATGAAGTACGTGGACAGTGCATGGTTCGGGGAAAATCTGTACCGGAAATTACGGTTCTCGTATCCGTTTGACGTATTCGGGTCAGTGGCATTTGAACTGGATGAAACGGGACATCCGTACTGGGTCGTACCGACGTACAGTTTCAAGGGACTGGAAATGTTAGCGGATATCAATGCGGCGATTATTCTGGACCCGATTACCGGCCAATCCGAAAAGTATGCGATCGGTGATATCCCGACATGGGTAGACCACGTATTTACGGCCAATCTGGTCATTGAACAGACGAATCACTGGGGTGCTTACAGCGGCGGTTTCTGGAATTCCAAGTTCGGTCAGAAAAACGTTGTACAGACTACGGACGGATACAATTATCTGGCAATGAACGATGACGTGTATCTGTATACCGGGATTACGTCGGTGGTATCCGATGAATCCAATTTAGGTTTTATCTTATGTAATCTACGGACCAAGGAAACGAATTTCTATGCGATTCCGGGTGCGGAAGAATATTCGGCCATGAGTTCGGCGGAAGGTCAGGTACAGCAGATGAAGTATGTATCAAGCTTCCCGTTACTCATTAATTTAAAGGGAAAGGCAACGTACGTAATGTCACTGAAGGACAATGCGGGTTTAGTTAAGATGTATGCGTTTGTGGACGTGCACGATTATCAGAAGGTTGTCGTTACCAATGCGTCGGAAGGCATTCTGAAGGCGGCGGAAAATTACTTGGGCGGTAAAATCGAAGACGATACGCCGCGCGGGGAAGTGTTTACCAAAACGATTACGGTAGCGTCCGTTACAAGCGCTACGGTAAACGGCAATACGTATTATTACTTTACCGATACGGAAGGTCTGAAATATAAAGTATCGATCACGGTGAATGATTTACTGCCGTTTATTCAGACCGGGGATACGTTTACGGTCGGATACGAAACGGAATCGGAAGTAACGGAACTCGTTACGATGGCGGCAGCAGAATGAACCCTACAGTCGTAATTTCGAAGCAGGGGGAACCGTTTCTGGATGAGGGCCAGCAATGGATGTACCGCAATAACGTGGTGAGTATGCCGGATGTGGAAAACGGCAGTGTGGTCGATATCGTGACGGAAGACGGCAGGTATATGGGTACCGGTTTTCTGTCGAAGGAAAGTCACATTACCGTGCGGATTTTATCCAAGAATCACGAAGATATTTCTTCTGGGGAATTCTTTGCGGATAGAATCCGGAAGGCTTATGCGTATCGCAAACAAGTGGAACCGGATAATCTGACCAATTGCCGGGTGGTGTTCGGGGAAGCGGACGGATTAGCAGGACTGGTGGTAGACCGGTACAACGGGATTCTGGTAACCCAGATCAGTTCCTATGGAATCGAGAAACACAAAAAGACCGTGTATATGGCATTATCGGACGTAATGGAAGAGGAAGGTGTTGTTGTTGACGGGATTTATGAACGCAACGACATCAGTATCCGGTCCAAGGAAGGTCTGAACGAGTACAAGGGACCGTATAAGGGAAAAGAATTTGACGTCAATACGATTATCAATGAGAACGGCTTGCTGCTGCATGTGAACGTACGGGACGGACAGAAGACGGGGTATTTTCTGGATCAGAAGTCGAACCGGTATCTGGTACGGCAGTATGCGAAAGATAAGATTGTCATGGATTGTTTCAGTCATACCGGAGGGTTTGCGCTCAATGCGGCATTGGGTGGTGCGAAACAGGTATATTCCGTGGATGTGTCGAAAACGGCACTGGATCAGGGGTATAAAAACGCAAAGCTGAATCATCTGGAAGATAAGATCAAGTTCGTACAGGCGGATGTGTTTGATTTTCTGGCCAACGCAAAGCCGGGTAAGTTTGACTTTATCATTCTCGATCCGCCGGCTTTTGCGAAAAACAGACGAAGTGTGGATCATGCATACCAGGGTTATAAAACCATCAACCGGGATGCGATGAAACTGTTGCCGGACGGCGGGTTGTTAGCGAGTTGCAGTTGTTCCCGCTTTATGGAACCGGAACTGTTTGAACAGATGTTAGAGGATGCTGCTAAGGAAGCAAACGTAACATTAAATCTGTTAAGCGTAACGCAGCAGAATCCGGATCATCCGATTCATGAAACGATGAAGGAAACGCATTATCTGAAGTTTTATATCTTTCGGATTGAAAGGAATAAATAGAAGAATAAAAAGACTCTGGTTGCAGAGTTTTTTTGTGAAAGGATTTTACCGGAACGCGCGTAGTAAAGTATTGTAGGAGAATTGGCAAGTATGCGGTTTGCGGGAAATTGTCGACACATCATGTCAATAATTTAGGATTTGTCTCTCATGGTCCCATGACAGGATTTTGTTGCAGTAAATGATGAGGTTGCAAAATCCTGACATGCAAAAGAATCCTATGAGCAAACGTGGAGCATACGAACTCTTCAGAGAAACATGAATAATCAATATTGTTACCGTATTCTGCAGTCACAGAAGAAAGACCTTGCAGAACAAGAAACTATATCTTCCTAAGGAACAGGAATTAAAAGAAGAAATAGAAATGCAGAAAACGATGTTTTATTTACAGCAGAAGGAAAAGAAAAGTCTCCGGTAATTATGAGATTAACCGGAGATTTTTTCGTGGCTGATTTGATGAGAACGAATAGCATGGGTATACTCTGATTATTATTACGGCACTAAATATGAAAAAGTGCCGAAAAAATAACAGGAGGTTCGGTATGACGGAACGCGCAGACATCAATGCTATGAAAGAATTGCGATTCATTACATTACGGGAATGCATGAATGCGTATCCGGATGGAGATACGGAATACGGCTAATCTCTCCGGTGTATCGGATTACCGGTCATACCGGTTTTTATGAACGGTACGGATGGAAATCTATTGTATGGTACAGTCGGACGGAGAACATCATCTGTCGAGACTGTATGCTCACAGATAAACCGAATAATGAATCGGATGTGAAAGGCTGACTGCCAAGTCAGTCTTTTTGCTTGAGAAGGCAAACAAAAATCAATTGGAGAATGCTTATTCTATCCATCGACTCGTATCCTTGTT
>JABUSI010000133.1 GCA_021442745.1 Erysipelotrichaceae bacterium
CACAATAACGGAATTCCGTACGATTATCTGATCGGATGTAACGGACAGCTGATTTATGATTGTCACGGAAACGTGTTGTCCCGCAGTACGTTTGAACTGTCACAGGTGGAAAAGATGACGGCGTTTGCGAAAGAACATAACTATCCGCTGTATTTCAAGTTCACGGACGGGTATCGCATTTACTGCAATCGTCCGGGTGTGGAAGCCATGTACCGCAAATACAATCTCGGATGGGACCATCTGTTAACGGATGATTCCGCTTCGTATCATCTGACGGAATTGCCGGTCGGCGGTGTGGTATTGGGTGATCCGGACGTATTGTGTACGTATCGGGATGAAAACGTTGCCCTGCTGGAATTCGGAAAAGGAGAATGTGATGTTTCCCTTTGTGATGTGAACAAGGGATGGGGTCTGGAAGTACTGTGTGAACGTCTGGGTATCTCTTTAGAGGAAACAATGGCGTTCGGTGACGGCGATAATGATGTGGAAATGCTGGATATTGCCGGAATCGGAATTGCGATGAAGGAGTGTTCCGCACGGTGTCTGGAGGTGTGCGATGCACAGACGTCGGACATTCTGGAAGACGGTATCCGGCATGCTTTGCAGATTTATCATTTACTGGAAGAATAAGTGAAAAACAGATGATAAAATCGCATGTTTTTGCTTGACAAGGGCAGCATGTAAGCGTAATATTGATATGCTGCACATAGAGTGCAGGGGATTTTAGCGTGGGAGAACGCGTAACCGTTCGTTGTACCACGGCTGATTCCTACTTTCATTAGGAGGACATTATGGCTAAAGGAAAGAAAGTTACAAAGGTTTGTAAACTGCAGTTTTTGGCTGGCAGTGCAAAACCGGGACCGGCTCTGGCAAGTGCCGGTATCAACATGCCTCAGTTCTGTTCCGCATTTAACGATGCAACCAAGGACAGAAAGGGCGACATCGTACCTGTAATCATTACAGCATACGAAGACAAGTCTTTTGAATTCGTTCTGAAGACAACACCTGCTGCAGTTATGTTAAAGAAGGCTGCAGGAATTTCTAAGGCGGCTGCAACACCTAAGAAACAGGTAGCAGGAAAGATCACAAAAGATCAATTGCGTGAAATTGCAGAATACAAGATGCCGGATTTGAATGCGAACGATATCGAAGGTGCTATGAACATCATCGCCGGAACCGCTCGTAACATGGGCATCGTGATTGAATAAGGAGCAGTGAAGAAATATGGCAAAACATGGTAAGAAATATTTGGAAGCTGCTAAGTTAATCAATCGCAGCGAACAATACCCTTTGGATGCAGCAGTTGAACTGGTAAAGAAGACAAACATCGCTAAGTTCGACGCATCTGTGGAAGCTTGCTTCCGTCTGAACGTTGACCCTCGTCATGCCGATCAGCAGATCCGTGGCGCAATGGTATTGCCGAACGGTACAGGCCGCACCCAGAAAGTATTGGTTATTACACAAGGTCCTAAGGAAGCAGAAGCTAAGGCTGCCGGTGCTGATATTGTCGGTGGTAAGGAACTGCTGGAAGACATCAAGAAGGGTTGGTTCGATTTCGATATTATCGTAGCAACTCCTGACATGATGGGTGAATTAGGTAAGTTGGGTAAGATTTTGGGTCCTAAGGGATTAATGCCAAACCCTAAGACCGGAACAGTTACAATGGACGTTACCAAGGCTGTTAACGAAATCAAGAAAGGTAAGATCGAATATCGTGTCGATAAGGAAGGAAATATCAACTGTATGATTGGTAAGACTTCTTTCACGAACGAACAGATCGCCGAAAACTTCAAGGCATTGTATGATGTAATCTTAAAGGCTAAACCGGCTGCTGTTAAGGGTACTTACATGAAGAATGTAGTATTGACGACAACCATGGGTCCGAGCGTTAAGGTTGCTCACGAATAATCTGAAAAACTAAAAATTGATGTGATCAATATACCATAGACAGTAACAGCGTAATGCTTAATACGTTACCGAGGTAGGAAGATCTTTTACGAAAGAGTAAAGAGATATTCAGCCTGCGTCTGTGATGCGGGCTTTCTTTTTTCCGGTATATTGTTGCATATAGAAACAACAGGAGGTACAAGAGGATGAACAATGCGATACTTGATCAAAAGAAGCAAATCGTAGAAGAAATCACGGATAAGTTGAAAAATTCTGCATCTGCTGTCGTTTGTGAATATCGTGGTCTGACGGTTGCCGAAGTTACCGAATTGCGTCGCAGTTTACGTGCAGAAAACGTGGAACTTGTAGTTTACAAGAACACAATGACAAGACGTGCTGCCGAAGCAATGGGGTATACGGAACTGGAAGACAGTTTGAAGGGCCCGAATGCCATCGCGTTCAGTAGCGATGCAGTGGCACCTGCTCGTGTAATGGCAAAGTTTGCCAAGAAGCACGACAAGTTAGTCTTGAAAGCTGGTGTTGTGGAAGGTAAAGTAGTAAATGACGAAACATTGAAAGAATTAGCTTCATTACCGAATAAGGAAGGTATGATTTCTATGTTGCTTGGCTGCTTACAATCACCGGTTATCAAGTTCGCATGTGCAATTAAAGCTGTTGCAGATGCAAGAGGCGAAAGCGAAAATTAATTACGGAGGAAAATTACAATGGCAAAATTAACAAATGAAGAAATTTTGAGCTTTATTGAAGAAGCTACTATTCTTGAATTGAATGAATTGGTAAAGGCAATCGAAGAAAAGTTCGGTGTTACAGCTGCTGCTCCTGTTGCTGCTGCTGCTCCAGCGGAAGAAACTGCTCCTACAGGACCGGTTGAAGTTTCTGTTATCCTGAAGGAATTCGGTGCATCTAAGGTTGGCGTTATCAAGGTTGTTCGTGAAATCACCGGTTTGGGATTGGTTGAAGCTAAGAACTTGGTTGACAAGTGCCCATCTCCGATCAAGGAAAACATCAAGCCTGAAGAAGCTGACGAAATCAAGGCTAAGTTGGAAGCTGCAGGCGCAGTTGTTGAAGTTAAGTAATTCTTCAGCATACGCAAAGAAACAGAAAGAGTCGGGAACCCTCGGCTCTTTTTTTTCCAGGGAGGAGTAACAATGGCACATTACTTTACAAATGATGACAATCTGAAACACAACCGCCGGGAGTTTTCTTTTTATTTTATGGGAAAACCGTATACGTTTGTGACCGATGACGGGGTATTCAGCAAGGATTCACTGGATTACGGTACGATGGTTCTTCTGGAGATGATTATGGAATGTCCGCTGGGACAAACCGTACTGGATCTGGGGTGCGGGTACGGGCCGGTCGGCATCTTACTGAAACAGTATCATCCGGAATTGAAGGTTACGATGGCTGATGTCAACGAACGGGCAACGGAACTGGCTAAGGAAAACGTAAAACGTTACCGGCTGGATAACGAGGTGGTCGTTTCCGATATCTATTCCAACGTGCATGCGACGTTTGATTCCATTGTGGTCAATCCTCCGATCCGTGCGGGGAAGGCGGTTATATACGCGATGTTTGACGGAGCGGCTGACCGGCTGAATCCGGGCGGAACGCTGTATGTTGTGATGCGAAAAAGCCATGGTGCGAACAGCGCAATGGCGCATCTGACGGAGATTTTCGGTAATTGCGAAATGATTGGAAGAGAAAAAGGATATTTTGTGTTTAAAAGTACAAAAAACTGATTGACTTTTCTTTCACATTTTGATATCGTATTTAACTGTAACATTATGCTATTAAGATGGAGTATTGTCCGTATTTTGACAATTTTCCACAAAAAGGAAGGATGGCGTGCATGGCAGAAAAAACGTATAGAGTCGTAGAAGAAGGTAAAAAAGCGAAGCGCCGCGACTATTCCAAGGTCAGCGGAAACCTGCCACTACCGAACCTTGTAGAAATCCAGACGGATTCCTATGACTGGTTCATTAAGGAAGGTGTCAGGGAAGTTTTTGAAGAGATTTACCCGATCACAAACTATGCTGGTAACATCAGCTTGGAGTTTGTAAATTATGAATTTGGAACGCCAAAATATGACATCGATGAATGCAAGGTTCGTGAAGCGAATTATGCAGCTCCTCTGAAAACCCAGATGAGATTGCAGATCATGAACAGCGATACCGGTGAAATTGGGTATAAGAATGAAGAAGTGTTCCTGGGTGAATTCCCGATGATGACCCCGACCGGAACGTTTATTATCAATGGTGCGGAACGTGTTATCGTATCGCAGATTGTTCGTTCTCCGGGTGCTTATTATAAACTGGAACAGGATGAAAAGAACCGTGATCTGTTCTATACAGAACTGATCCCAAGCCGTGGTACATGGCTTGAATTTATGACAGATTCGAAAAAAGCGGCCTTAGGACGCGTTTTAAACGTTTCTGTTGACAGAAAGAGAAAGATTTTATCAAGTATTCTGTTCAAGGCCATCGGTATGTCCATGGACTTGAAAGACGGGGAAATTCCGTACGAAACCAATAAGATGAAGACGTTCTTACGGGCTATGGGTCGTCCTGTTTATGAAGTGGAACTGGATGATGCGGAACGTAATTTCCTGAATCAATATTTATTACTGTATACTTCCGTATTCGGTAATTATGAAGAAATCAGCAATACGCTGGTTGCCGATAAGATTGATACGACGGCGGAAGCGTTGCTGGAATTGTACGAAAACCAGCGTTCGGATGAAATTCCGACGTTGGATGGTGCCATCACTTTGATGAACAACAAGTTCTTTGATGCCAGAAGATATGACCTGACAAAGGCCGGACGTTACAAATTAGGCAAGAAATTGTCTGCGTATGCCCGTGCGGAAGGTTATGTTCTGGGTCAGGATATTCTGGATGGTAAGGGTAACCTTGTGTATGCTGCCGGAACCAAAGTCCGTAAGGAAGAAGCTAAGGTATTGAAGGAAGCATTGGCTCAGGGTAACCATATGGACGTATTGCCGTTTGCGCATAAGTTCTCTCATCCTGACGTAGTCAGTATGTCATGTGAAAACACAGTAGGTCTGACAGGACGTATTCTGGCAGAAAACATCTCTGTTGAAGACCGTGATTTCGCTATGGGTACGGTTCTGACAGCAGAAGATACCGCATATCTGAACGGCAAGGTGGAATCCGTTGCCGTTTACGGTGGTATTATGGCAAAACCGGTGGTATTGACACCGGAAAACTGCGATGCCGTAATGTCGTATGGCGAACGCTTGTTCAAGTTAGGTCGTCTGACATTGGAAGACGGTTCCGATTTGACAAAGGAAGACGGTTCGTTCTTTGTATCCCGTTACATTCCGGATGGGGACGTTTACGATCTGGTTGCTTCCGAAAGCAAGGAAATCTTTGACCGTGTGAATGCCGGCGGACAACTGACCGTCTGGCTGGTAGGTTCTGCCGTTCAGAGAATCAAAATTACCAACGAAGAAGGCAATACCGTTGACGCTATCTGTATTGACCCGATTACGATGAAGAAGACCATCATTATTTCCGATATGTACGCACAGTATTCTTATTTATTGAATATGACGGACGGTATCGGAGAAGTGGATGATATCGACCAGTTGGGTAACCGTAGAATCCGTACCGTCGGTGAATTGATCCAGAACCAGTTCCGGATCGGTTTAAGCCGTATGGAACGTGTGGTTAAGGAAAGAATGTCCATTTCCGATTCGAGCACTTTGTCTCCGAAGGGATTGACCAACATTCGTCCTCTGACAGCCGCTATCAAGGAATTCTTCGCAAGTTCCCAGTTGTCACAGTTCATGGACCAGCAGAACCCTCTGGCTGAACTGACCAACAAGAGACGTATCTCTGCCTTAGGTCCGGGCGGATTGACGAGAGAACGTGCCGGATTCGAAGTTCGTGACGTACACAGTACGCACTACGGAAGAATCTGTCCTATCGAAACTCCTGAAGGACCGAACATCGGTTTGATTAACAACCTGACAACGTATGCAAGAGTCAACGAATACGGATTCATTCAGACACCATATCGTCTGTTGGGCCCGGATTATACCGTTACCGAAGACGTAGTCTACCTGAGTGCCGATGAAGAAATGAAGTATGTAATTGCGCAGGCGAACGAAGTTATCGACGGTAAGCTGGTACACGATGAAGTTGTCTGCCGTTATAAGACGGAAACGATTATGGCGAAGCGTGAAGAAGTCGAATTGGTCGACGTATCTCCGAAGCAGATCGTATCTGTCGCAACCGCTTGTATTCCTTTCCTGGAAAATGACGATGCTTCCCGTGCCTTGATGGGTGCGAACATGCAGCGTCAGGCAGTACCTCTGCTGCGTCCGAACAGTCCGTATGTAGGAACCGGTATGGAACATCGTATCGCAACCGACTCCGGATCCGGTCTGGTAGCACAGCAGAACGGTGTGGTAACTTATGTGGATGCCGAACGCATTGTTGTTTCCGCAGAAGACGGAGAACATACATACAAGTTACAGAAATTCCGTCGTTCCAACGCCGGTACCTGTATCAACCAGCGTCCGATTGTCACAGTTGGCGAAATGGTAGAACGCGGGGATATGCTGGCTGACGGTCCTTCCATGGATAAGGGTGAACTGGCATTGGGTCAGAACGTAACCATCGCCTTCATGACATGGAACGGTTATAACTATGAAGATGCGATCATTCTGTCCGAACGTCTGGTTAAGGAAGACTACTATACGTCTATCCATATCGAATGTTACGACATTGAATGCCGTGATACAAAGTTAGGTCCTGAAGAAATTACCCGTGATATTCCGAACGTATCCGAAGCGGCTGTCCGTAATCTGGATGCCCGCGGTATCGTTATGGTCGGTGCGGAAGTAAAAGAAGGAGATATCTTAGTCGGTAAGGTTACTCCGAAGGGACAAAGTGAAATTTCTCCGGAAGAAAAACTGTTGCTGGCAATCTTTGGCGAAAAGTCCAGGGAAGTACGCGACAATTCCTTAAAGGTAGAACATGGTGCTGCCGGTATCGTACAGTCCGTACGTGTTTTCAAGCGCAGCGAAGGTCATGAACTGCCTCCTGGAGTCAATGAAGTCGTTAAAGTATATATCGTTCAGAAACGTAAGATTTCCGAAGGTGACAAGATGGCCGGTCGTCACGGTAACAAGGGTGTCGTATCCAAGATTTTACCGGTAGAAGATATGCCGTATTTACCTGACGGAACTCCTGTTGATATCATGTTGAACCCGTTCGGTGTACCATCCCGTATGAACATCGGACAAGTATTGGAAATCCATCTGGGTCTGGCTGCGAAGAAGCTGGGTGTTAAGTTTGCGACTTCCGTATTCGACGGTATCAACAACGAAGAATTACAACAGATTCTCGATGAAGCAGGCAGTACCAAAGACGGTAAGACCGTACTGTATGACGGACGTACCGGAGAACCGTTTGACCAGCGTATTGCCGTCGGTGTCATGTACATGATCAAACTGGCTCACATGGTTGATGATAAGCTGCATGCACGTTCTACGGGTCCTTACTCACTGGTTACACAACAACCTCTGGGTGGTAAGGCACAACGAGGCGGACAACGTTTCGGGGAAATGGAAGTATGGGCATTGGAAGCATACGGTGCTTCTCATACCTTACAGGAAATTCTGACGTACAAGTCCGATGACGTAATGGGTCGTACCAAGACGTATGAAGCAATCATCAAGGGTAAGGATATTCCGGAACCGGGTATTCCTGAATCCTTCCGCGTATTGAAGCACGAACTTCAGGCTTTGGCCATCGATGTCAAGATGCTGGACGAAAACGGACAGGAAGTGGATATCGAAAAGACCGTAGACGAGGAAGCAACGGCTACCTTGCCGAAGGAAGATATGGTCATCGATCAGGATGACAGTGACATTAACGTGGTATTCGAAAGCGAAATCGCCGAAGCGGTTGTCGGTTTCGATGATTAAAAAAAGGAGGTAAGCTAAAATGAGTAATCAAAAATTCTCTGCAATTCAAGTTGGATTAGCATCTCCTGACAGAATCCGTGAATGGTCTCACGGGGAAGTCAAAAAGCCGGAAACCATTAACTATCGTTCCCAGAAACCGGAACGTGACGGCTTGTTCTGCGAACGTATTTTCGGGCCTAGCAAGGACTGGGAATGCTATTGCGGAAAATATAAGAAAGTCCGCTACAAAGGTGTTGTCTGTGACCGTTGTGGCGTAGAAATCACAAAGAGCAGCGTTCGTAGAGAACGTATGGGGCACATTGAACTGGCTGCTCCGGTTGCTCATATCTGGTATCTTCGCGGTACTCCTAGCCGGATGGCGCTGCTTTTGAACGTTGCGCCGAAGGAACTGGAAGAAGTCGTATACTTTGCCAAGTATATCGTTACCGATCCGCGGGATTCCAAACTGGAATACAAACAAGTATTGTCTGAACGCGAACATCGCGAAAACACAGCGATCTACGGACCTGGCGGATACGTTGCCAAGACCGGTGCGGAAGCTGTGAAGACGTTACTGGAACAGGTTGACCTGGATAAAGAATTAGCCGGCGTCAAGGAAGAACTGGAAAATGCTGTCGGTGACAAGCGTAAGAAGTTAATCAAGCGTCTGGAAACCATCGAAGCATTCGTGGAATCCGACAACAAGCCGGAATGGATGGTATTGACCGTACTACCGGTTATCCCGCCGGATCTGCGCCCGATGCTGCAACTGGACGGCGGACGGTTTGCGACCAGTGACCTGAACGATTTGTATCGTCGTGTGATTACCCGTAACAATCGTCTGAAGAGACTATTGGAAATGGGTACACCTTCCATTATCGTATCCAACGAAAAGCGTATGCTGCAGGAAGCCGTCGATGCCCTGATTGATAACGGTCGTCGTTCCAAACCGATTACCGGTGCCGGCGGAAGAGCATTGAAATCTCTTTCCCACAGTCTGAAGGGTAAACAGGGACGGTTCCGTCAGAACCTGTTAGGTAAGCGTGTTGACTTCTCCGGACGTTCCGTAATTGCGGTCGGACCGGATCTGATGATGTATCAGTGCGGTTTACCGAGAGAAATGGCATTGCAACTGTTCAAGCCTTTCGTAATCAATGAAATCGTACACAGACAGATTGCCGCAAATCCGAAGACAGCAGAAAAGTTAATTGAACGTTTCGATCCGCGTGTCTGGGATATTGTGGAAGAAGTGATTAAGGATCGTCCGGTTCTTTTGAACCGTGCACCGACCCTGCACCGTCTGGGTATTCAGGCATTTATGCCGAAACTGGTAGAAGGACGGGCTATCCGTTTGCATCCGTTGGTATGTACGGCATTCAACGCCGACTTCGACGGTGACCAAATGGCCGTTCACGTACCATTGAGTGAAGAAGCCTGCTGCGAAGCCAAGGTTCTGATGCTGGGTTCCAACAACATCTTAGG